>DASXBC010000077.1:0-4853 GCA_036406355.1 Solirubrobacterales bacterium
GGCGGCGGCGATCGAGTCGCCGGACGCGTTGCCCCAGAAGATGAGGTTCCGGTCCGGGTAGATCGCGATCCCGGCCGGTCCGTCTACTTCCGCGCCCGTCGTGTCGAGGTCGCCGCCGCCGGACCCGTCGAGGTTCGCGTAGGAGATGCTCGTGCCGCCGTTGTTCGGCCAGTAGACACGCTGGGCCGCGCGATCGAGCCCGATCCCATAGGGCGTCATCACCGTCGCGCCGGTGGTGTTGACGTTGCCGCCGCCGGTCCCGTTCAGGTTCGCGTAGGAGATCGTGTCGATTTCAGAGTTGCCCCAGTAGATCCGGCGTGTCGTCGGGTCGATCACCAATCCCGACGGCCCGTCGACCGTCGTTCCTTCGGTGTTGAGGAGGTGGCCGCCGCTGCCGTCGAGGTTGGCGACCCCGATCGAGTCGCCGTCCCAGTTCGTCCAGTAGAGCTTCCCTTCGGCGGGGTCGATCGCGACCCCGTACGGGCCTTCGACCGTGGTTCCGGAGATCGGGACATTGCCGCCTCCGCCCCCGCCGATGGCGGCGCGGGAGATCGTGTCGCCTTCGTAGTTGCTCCAGTAGACGCTGTCGGCCGCGCCGGCGGAGGCTGCCGGGACGACGAGTACGGCCGCTGCAAGTGCGATAGACGAGATCCAGCGCGTCGCGCGCATCGCCCCCACTGTAGAGGACTAATCGGGGGTGACGATGGCAAAGCCCGGATCAGGGTCATCGAGGAGGCCGAGCAGCTCACCCAGCTTTACCGGATCGCCCTCGACCCGGAGACGCCCGCAGTCCAGCAGCTCCGACAGCTCGGCGGCTTTCAGCAGCAGCTGGTTCAGCGCCTCGCGCTCGACGATGAGCGCGGCCTCGGCTCCCTCGCTGTGCCTGCCCGGGCGGTGGCGGAGGACGCCGTCGCGGACTGTGATCGCGTGCGCCTCGTCGGGGTCGGTGACGACCCAGTCGACTCGAAGCTCGACCTCCCAGGCACGCGGGCCGGCGAGGCGGATCGCCATCGCGTCGAGCAGCTGCTCGACGCTGAGGCGGGCGAGGAAGTCGGCCGGCGCCGGCGCGGTCGGCGTTCCCGACACACCCTCGCGCAGCTCCTTCGCGCCCATCAGGAAGAAGTTGCGCCAGGTCGCGTTTTCGGCGCCGTAGCCGAGCTGCTCGAGGGCGTCGGCCTGCAGCTCGCGGGCGGCTTGGTTCTCGGGCTCGGCGAAGACGAGGTGGTTCGCGAGCTCCGAGGCCCAGCGGTAGTCGCCGCCGGCCAACGAGTCGCGGGCCTGCTTCAGCGCCCGCTCGGCTCCCCCCATCGCCCCGACGTAGCGGCGCGCCCGCTCCACCGGCGGATGCTCCCAGAGGTGGGCGGGGTTGCCGTCGAACCAGCCGAGATAGCGCTGGTAGATCGCCTTGACGTTGTGGCTGATCGAGCCGTAGAACTCGCGGCAGCGCCAATCGCCGGCCAGGGTCGGTGGGAGCTCGATCTCCTCGGCGATCTCGGGCCCGGTAAGGCCGCGGTTGATCAACCGCAGGGTCTGATCGTGCAGGTAGGAGTAGAGGTCGCGTTGCCGGCTCAGGAGCTCGACGATCTCGGCGCTGCCCCAGCAGGGCCAGTTGTGGCCGGCGAACAGGACCTCGGAGGCGCCGGCGAACAGCGCGATCGTCTGGTCGAGGTGGCGTGCCCAGATCCGCGGATCGCGGACGAGGGCGCCGCGGAGGGTGAGGATGTTGTGCATCGAGCAGACGGCGTTGTCGGCGACGCAGAGGGCCGCGCGATCGGGGAGGTGGAAGTTCATCGCCGCCGGAGCCTCGGCCTCCGGGGTCATCTGGAACGCGAGTCGGATCCCGTCGATCGTCTCCTCCTGCCCGGTCGTCGCGATCTCGACCGTCGGCGGCACCAGCGTGATCGTCCCCAGCGAGGTCGTCTGCCCGAGGCCGGAGGTCAGCTGGCCGTCGGGCCCGCGCTCGAGCAGCGCCCCGTACATGTAGCCCGCCCGGCGCGCCATCGCCGGCCCGGCGAAGACGTTCTCGCTGACCGCCTGCTCGACGAAGCCGGCCGGGGCGAGGACGGGCACCCGCCCCGAGTCGACGTCCTCCTGCTCGACCACGCCGCGGGCGCCGCCGAAGTGGTCGACGTGGCTGTGGGTGTAGAGCAGGCCGGTGATCGGGCGGTCACCGCGGTGCTCGCGGTAGAGGGCGAGCGCGGCCGCCGCGGTCTCGGCGGTGACGAGCGGATCGACGATGAGGACACCCTCCTCGCCCTCGATGACGTGCATATTCGAGAGGTCGAAACCGCGCAGCTGGTAGACCCCCGGCGCCAGCTCGAACAGGCCGGCGATCCGGTTGAGACGCGCCTGATGCCAGAGCGCCGGGTGGGCGGTGTCGGGCGGGTCGGAGTCGAGGAACGAGTAGGAGTCGAGCTCCCATGCGGGGCGCCCGCCCCCGCCCTCGACGACCGCTGGATCGAACGCGGCGACGAGACCCCTGGTCGCGACCGCCAGCTCGGCCGCTGCAGCCTCCTCGACCCCCAGGCCCGCCTCCAGGTTCTGCGCCGCGGTCTGCTCGGTCGCGGGTTTGCGGCCGGTCCCCATCTCAGCCTTCGGCTGCCGCCGTCAGGCTCGGCGCCGCCGCGTAGGCGTCGCCCAACCGCTCGCGCAGCGTGTCGAGAACAGCGACGGCCCCCGCCGCGCCGATCAGCTCCGAGATTGCGATCGGCCCGAGCGGCCAGTTGAAGCCGAGCCGCATCGCTGTGTCCATGTCCTCGGGTGTGCCGACCCCCTCCTCGAGCGCGAAGGCGGTCTCGTTCGCGATCTGGGCGAAGAGACGCGGCAGGATCTCGGCCGCCGCCGGGTCGATTCGTGCCAGGTCCTCAGGATCGAGGGTCGGCGCCTCGATGCCGAGATCGGGGTCGTCGGCGCGGTGACGGCCTTCGCCGTAGCTGTAGAAGCCCTCGCCGCTCTTGCGCCCGAACCGGCCGGCCTCGACCATCTCGGCCTGGATCGGGCTCGGCCGCCAGCGCTCAGGCCGGCCCCCCTGCTCATAGAAGGAGCGGGCGACGCTGAGGTTGACGTCGAGCCCGATCAGGTCGATCAGCTCGAACGGGCCCATCCGGAAGCCGCCGGCCAGGCGGCAGACGCGGTCGATCGTCGCGGCGTCGGCGACGCCGTCGCCGAGCATCCGCAGCGACTCGAGCGAGAACGGCCGCGCGAGCCGGTTGGCGATGAAGCCGGGGCTGTCCTTGGCGCGGATCGGCGTCCGCCGCATCCGTTCCACCACCTCGGTCGCGGCCTCGAGTGCGCCGGCGGCCGAGGCCTCGGTCGCCACGACCTCGACCAGCTGCATCCGCGTCGGCGGGTTGAAGAAGTGCATCCCGACGACGCGCTCCGGATTCGGAGCGCGGGCGGCGATGTCGGCGACCCGCAGCGAGGAGGTGTTCGAGGCGAGGACCGTGTCCGGCCCGCAGGCCGCGGCCAGGTCGGCGAACAGGCCCTGCTTGAGGTCGAGGCGCTCGGGCGCCGCCTCGATGACGAGGTGGCAGCCGTCGAGGCCGTCGATCTCGGCGACCGTCGAGAGCAGGCCGGTCGCGCGCTCGGCGTCGTCCTCGCTCCAGGCCTTGCCGGCGCCCTTCGCGAGCGCCGTCGCGACGGTCTCCGGTGCTCGCCCGAGAACGTCGGGGTCGGGGTCCTGGATCCGGGTCGCGTAGCCGCCGAGGCAGGCCATCGCGGCGATCCCGCTCCCCATCGTGCCGGCGCCGACGACGCCGACCGCCTCGACGCTCACCTCACCGTCCCTCGAACTTCGGCTCCCGCTTCTCGAGGAATGCCTGCATCCCCTCGACGCGGTCCTCGGTCGCCATCGCCAGCTCGTAGAGGCGGCGCTCGTTCTCGATGCCCGCCGAGAGCGCCGTCTCCTCGGCGACGAGGACGGCCTGCTTCGCGAGACGCACCGCGATCGGCGGCCGCTCGGCAATGGTCCTTGCCAGATCGAGCGCCGCCTCGAGTAGCCCGGCCTTCTCGACGACCCTGTTGACGAGCCCCATCCGCTGCGCGGTCGCGGCGTCGAAGCGGCGGCCGGTGAGGACGTACTCCATCGCCAGCTGCTTGCCGACGGTGCGCGCGATCCGCTGGCTGCCGCCGCCGCCGGGGATGATTCCGAGGGTGATCTCCGGCTGGCCGAAGCGGGCGTCCTCGGAGGCGACGATCATGTCGCAGGCGAGCGCCAGCTCGCAACCGCCGCCGAGCGCATAGCCGGATACCGCGGCGATCAGCGGGGTCTTTATCGCCGCGAGCCGGCGCCAGAACGAGGCGGCGGGATGGCGGAGCGCCTCGGCGAAGGTGCGCTCGCTCATCGCCCTGATGTCGGCGCCGGCGGCGAATACGTCCTCGGAGCCGGCGATCACCACGCAGCGGACCTCGGGGTCGGGGTCGATCCGCTCGAGCTCGGAGGCGATCTCCTCCATCATCTCCGGCGAGAGCGCATTGCGCGCCTCGGGCCGGTTCAACTGCAGTAGCGCGACCCCGAACTCGTCGGTCGAGACCTGGACGAGGTCGCTCACTCGGCCTCCAGGGGAGTCATGGCATTGATCCCGGTTGCGGCGCGGCCGATGATCAGCTTCTGGATCTGGGAGGTCCCCTCGTAGAGCGTCGTGACGCGGGCGTCGCGGAGGTAGCGCTCGACCGGGTAGTCGTCGACATAGCCGGATCCGCCGTGGACCTGGATCGCGAGGTTCGCGCACTCGACCGCCGCCTCGGTCGCGTGCAGCTTCGCTACCGAGGTCTCGACCGTGTTCGGCTGGCCTTCGTCCTTCAGCATGCCGGCGCGGAGGACGAGCATCCGCGAGGCGTCGCGCTTGAGGATC
>DASXBC010000078.1:0-10999 GCA_036406355.1 Solirubrobacterales bacterium
GGAGAACTACTACCCGCACGACCGGGTGATGCTCGGCGTCAAGCCGGCGAAGATGCACTACGCCGGCCCGCGCGAGGCGATCCTGCACGCGATCGTCCGCCGCAACTACGGCGCCACCCACTTCATCGTCGGCCGCGACCATGCCGGGGTCGGCGACTACTACGGCACCTACGACGCACAGAAGATCTTCGACGAGATCGACATCGAGGAACTGGGGATCGAACCCCTCTTCTTCGAGCACAGCTTCTGGTGCAACGAGTGCGAGGGGATGGCGTCGGGAAAGACCTGCCCGCACGATTCCGAGGCGCACGTTTTCCTCAGCGGCACGAAGGTCCGCGAGATGCTCGGCAACGGCGAAAGGCCGCCACAGGAGTTCTCGCGCAACGAGGTCGCCGACATACTTATCGACGCATACAAGGAGGACTAGGACTAGACATGGCTGGCGAGAAGGGATTCACCCTCTGGTTCACCGGGCTCTCCGGTGCCGGCAAGACGACGATCTCGAGACTGCTCGAGGGGCACCTGCGCGAGCGCGGCTCGAGGCTCGAGATCCTCGACGGCGACATCGTCCGCGAAAACCTCTCGAAGGGCCTCGGCTTCTCGAAAGAGGATCGCGACACGAACATCAGGCGGATCGCGTTCGTCGCCGACCTGCTGAGCCGCAACGGCGTCCCGGTCATCACCGCGGCGATCTCCCCCTACGCCGAGATCCGCGCCGAGGCGCGCGAGCTGATGGGCGACCGGTTCATCGAGGTCTTCGTCAAGGCCTCGGTCGACACCTGCGCCGAGCGCGACGTCAAGGGTCTTTACGCGAAAGCCTTCGCCGGCGAGATCAAGGAATTCACCGGGGTCTCAGACCCCTACGAGGCGCCCGAGAACCCAGAGGTCGTCTGCGACACGGAGAACGAAACCGCCGAGGAGTCGGCTGAGAAGCTGCTCGCCTACCTCGAGCAGCGCGACCTGATTCCCGCCGCCGCAGCCGTGGCTTGAGGCCAGCCCTAGCCGCCGCCCTGGCTCTCGCGGCGGCGACGGCGTTCCCGGCCCCGGCCTGGGCGGGGCACGTCCGCACGCCCGAGTGCCCGCAGGAACTGTGCGCGGCGATCGCCGCCGACGGCTCGCGCGTGGCCTTCCCGTTCGCGGAAGAGCTGACGCCGGGAGTCCGAGGGCCGGAGGTCTATGAGTGGTCCGCGGGCCGCCTGCGCGCGCTGGTCTCGATCCCGAAGGGCGCGCCGCACCGGCCCGCGATCGGCCTCGACGGGGCGTCCACCGATCTCTCGCACGTCTTCGTCGAAACCAGCTACAGCCTCGCTCCCGAAGACGTCGACGGAGGGCTGCCGGACATCTACGACGTCGGCGGCGCGACGCCGGTGCTGGTCTCGACCGGGCCGCTCGACGCCGCCGGGGGCGGCGCGTCCCTCGCTTCGTACGCCGGCGCGTCCGCCGACGGCTCACGGGTCTTCTTCAGCGGGTTGAGTCCCTTCGTCGCCGAGGAATCGGGCACCTGCTCGGGCGTCTACGAACGCGCCGGCGGCGTCACCGGCCCGATCGCGACCGCCATCAAGCCGCAGGAACCGCTGCCGCAGAACCTCTGCCATAGCCTCGCCTTCGGCGGCGTCTCCGGCGATGGCAGCCACCTCTTCTTCACGACGTCCCGCGACATGGTCCCCGACGACGAAGGCGGGGACGACATCTACCAGCGGGTCGGGAGCACGCTCTCGATCGTGACCACCTATCCCGAACCGGCGACCAATTGCGTCGACCTTCCGAAATTCGCAGCGTCCTCCGCCGATGGCCGCACAGTCCTCTTTGCCACCAACACCGCGATCTCGCCCGAGGACACCGACGAAGCCTTCGACGTCTACAAACGCGAGCCGGACGGGAGCTTCGTCCTCGTCTCCCGGGGCACGGAAGGCGGGTCCGGATGCGGCTTCGGCGGCGACCGCGCGGTCGCCCTCTCCGCCGACGGGACGGTCGCGATCTTCGAAACCCGCGCCCGGCTGAGCCCGGCCGACACCGACTCCTCCAACGACCTCTACCGGGCTCAGGAAGGCCAGGCGCCGGTCCTGATCAGCACCGGGCCGACCGACCCGAACGCCGACGAACAATCGAAGGTCTTCCCCGACTGGGTCACCGACGTCTCCTCAGACGGGCTCAGCGTCGCCTTCGAAACGAAACAGCCGCTCGTCGCGGCTGACCACGATCGGTCGATGGACGTCTACGTCAACGCGAACGGGACCACCGAGCTCGCCTCCACCGGGCCGGTCAGGGGCGGCGCCGCCGCCGCCGCCGAACTGCTCGGGCTGTCGGACGACGGCCAGACGGTCGTCTTCGCGACCAAGGGCCGGCTCACCGACTCGGACCTCGATCGCGATCGCGACATCTACCTGCGGCGGGTCGCCGCGAAACGGACGCTGCTGCTCTCGGGCGAGGAGATCCCGCCGCGGATGCGGGTGGCGCGGAGCGGCAGGCTGCGGGCATCCGGCTCGGCGGTCGTGCGGGTCGCCTGCCCGAAAACGGAGACGAGCGGGCCCTGCCACGGGAACGTGACCCTCTCGCGGGGGAAGAAGCGGCTCGGTCGCGCCCCATTTCAGGTCGCCGCCGGCAGGCGCGGTCCGGTCAGCGTCCACCTGCCGCGCTCCTTCTCGCCGGCCCGCCCGGTGCGGGTCCTCGCCCGGGTGAGGGGCGTCGACCGGCTCGGGAACGCCTCGCTTGAGACCGCGAGCGTGCGACTGGCCCTGGGCGGTGGTTCGGCCGGCCGCTAGCGCGACGGCCGCTGCGGCACCTGCGGCTCGCCGAGGCCGTAGGTCTCGTAGGCGCCGAAGCTGGAGAAGGTCTTGTGGGTCGGGCCGTGGTAGTCCGAGGAGGCGGTCGTGATCAGGCCCAGCTCCCGACACAGCTCCAGCAGGTGGGCGGTCTGCTCCTCGCTGTGCGTCGGGTAGTAGGTCTCGACCCCGTCGACGTCGAGGGCTCGGATCAGCTCGTCGACCTCCTCGGGGGCCGAGATGTCCCAGTAGGGGTGGGCGATGACGGCCACCCCGCCCGCCGCGTGGATCAGCTCGACCGCCTGCCCGGCCGTCGGCCAGGCGCGGGGCACGAACGCCTTCGCGCCCGGCACCAGGTACTCCTCGAAGAACGGGCCGAGGTCGCCGGTCGCCCCGGCGGCGCGGGCGATGTGGGGGCGGCCGATCGAGAGCGCGTCGCCGGCCTCCCTGACGGCGTCCTCGAGATGGAGGTCGAAGCCCTCGGCGCGGAGCTTCTCGACGATCTGGCCGGCGCGGGTGACCCGCTCGTGCTGGGCTCGCTCGCAGGCCCCCGCGATCGCCCCGAGGTCGACCCAGTAGCCGCAGATGTGGAGGTCTTCGGCGAACTCGTGGACGCACGACATCTCGATCGCGGGGACCAGCTCGATTGCGTGGCGCTCGGCCGCGGCAATCGCCTCGGCCACCCCGGCGATCGCGTCGTGGTCGGTGAGCGCCAGGGTCGTCACACCCGCCTCGGCTGCCTTCGCGACGACCTCGGCCGGCTCCAGCTGGCCGTCGGAAACGGTCGAGTGGGACTGGAGCTCGATCATCGTCGGTCGGCACCCTAGATGACCACGGAGGTGGCAGGCGCCAGATGAGGAGTAAGGTCACCGAGTCATTGCCCGCTGGGATGTGTCATGACGGGTAAGAAGGCTGGGATGGGGATGAGATCCACGCTTGGAGCAAGCGCAGCAATCGGCCGCCTGCCGGCGGCCCTGATCGTGTGCGCCGCCTTCCTGCTGGCGGCGCCCGTCGCCTCGGCCGGGGTCTGGCTGCCGCCCCAGGACCTCTCGGCTCCGGGCAGGGACGCGACGAACCCCGCCGTCGCGATGGCCGACTCCGGCGCGACGACGGCGATCTGGGAGAAGGACAACACGAAAGACGCGGGCTTCCACGGCGAGGCCGCGACCCGCGAACCCGGCCAGGCCTTCTCATCTCCCGCGGAACTGGTCGGCGGGGTGACCGACCCGCAGCTCGAGATGACCGGCGCCGGCCAATCGGTCGCGGTCTGGAAGCGGCTCGTCAATCCCCCCGGCGTGTACATGATCCAGGCGGCGGTCCGGCCGCCCGGGGGCGCCTTCGGGGCGCCGCTCGACGCCGCCGAAATGCCGGCAACGGTCATCCCGAACGGCCTCCAGATGGCGCTCAACGACGACGGCGACGTTGCCATCGCCTGGACCAGGAACGAACCCGCATCGAGCGTCGACAACGACGCGACCATCATCGAAGCGACCGTCCGGCCCGCCGGCGGCTCCTTCTCCGAACCCGAACTGGTGTCGCTGCCGATCGAACCGCCGATCGAAGAACCCACGGAACCACCCACGTTCCTGCACCTGAGCGCCGCCGAACCGTCGGTGGCGATCGATCCCGCCGGCGACGTCGTCGTCACCTGGCGCTACTTCGATGGGACCGACGAGGTGATCGAAGGCTCCGAGCGGCCCGCCGGGGGCACCTTCTCCGAACCGGAAGTCATCTCCAGCACCGGCATCGACTCCTCCGAAACGGAGGTCGCGATGGACGGGTCGGGTGACGCGATCGCCGTCTGGGAGGAGATCGGCACGACCGAATCGATAGTGAGGGCCTCGCTGCGCCCGCCGGGAGGTGAATTCGAAGGTTCCGTCGACCTCTCCGAAACGGGCGTCAGCTCGTTCGGGCCGGAGATCGCGATGACGCCGGCGGGCCTGGCGACCGTGGTCTGGACCCGCGCCGAAGAAGAAGAACTCTCGATCGAGACCTCGACCCTGCCGCCGGGCGGAGATTTCTCGGCTCCGGTCGACGTGACGCCCGTCGCCGAAGGCTCGGTTGCTCCGGTCGACACCGACCTGAAGATGAACGACGCCGGCGACGCCGTCGTCGCCTGGCCGGGCCGCGCCACGGGGGGCGAACCGGTCGTCAAAGCTGCGATCCGCTCGGGCACCGGCGCCTTCTCGCCCCCGGCCGAAATCTCGGGGACGAGCCCTGACTTCCTCCACCCCGACGTCGCGATCGACGCCGCCGGCAACGCGACCGTCGTCTGGAACCGCTCCAACGGGGTCAACTCGATCGCCCAGGTGGCCGGCTACGACGCCAGCCCGCCGCAGATGCGCGGGATCTCTGTCCCCGCGACCGGGACGGTCGGCGTGCCGGTCACCTTCTCCGCCGACCCGTTCGACGTCTGGCCGCTGGCCTCGACCGGGTTCACCTTCGGTGACGGGCTCGGAGCCTCCGGCACGACCGCCTCGCATGCCTACTCGGCCCCCGGCGTCTACACGGTCACCGCGACCGCGGTCGACGCCGCCGGCACGCCGGTCTCGGCCAGCGGCTCGATCGCAATCACGCCCTCCTACGAGTTCCGGATCGGCAAGCAGAAGAAGAACAAGAAGAAGGGGACGGCGACGCTGACGGTCGAGGTCTCGGGCCCGGGCGAGGTGACGGTGTCGGGCAAGAAGCTGAAGCGGAAGAACAAGCGCGCCGCCGGCGCGGGCTCGGTGACGCTGGCGATCGCGGCGAAGGGCAAGGCGCTGAAACAGCTGAAAAAGAAGGGCAAGGCGAAGGTCAGGGTCACCGTCTCGTTCAAGCCCGATGGCGGCGATCACGCCGCCACCTCCTCGGTCTCGGTCATCCTCAAGAAGCGGTAGCCGGCTGCGAGGGGTTGGGCACCCCCTCTCCGGACAAGCCGGCCCGTAAATGACGGGGCGACTTTGAGTATCCGCCCGTCGGAGGGGTGCCCACCCCTCGTATCGAGGCCAATAGACTGCCGCGCCGTGAGCCGGAGCGAGCAAGCGTGCATCTCTGATTTTTCCGCGCAGCGGAGCGAAGGCGAACAGTGTGATGTTTGAGAAGGTGCTGATAGCCAACCGCGGTGAGATCGCGATCCGCGTCGCCCGGACCCTGAAGGAGATGGGGATCGGCTCGGTCGCCGTCTATTCGGAGATCGACCGCGACGCCCCGCACGTGCGCGAGGCCGACGAGGCCTTCCTGATCGGCCCGGCGCTGCCCGCCGAGAGCTATCTGAACATCGCCAGGATCGTCGAGACGGCGAAGGAGGCCGGCGCCGAGGCGATCCACCCCGGCTATGGATTCCTCGCCGAGAACGCCGATTTCGCCCGCGCCTGCGACGAGGCCGGAATCGTCTTCATCGGCCCGCCGCCGGAGGCGATCGAGGCGATGGGGTCGAAGACGCGGGCGCGGGAGATCATGGCCGAGGCCGGCGTCCCGATCGTCCCCGGCGCGACCCAGCCCGCGAAGGACCTCGACGAGGCCCGCGCGCAGGCTGAGGACGCGGGCTACCCGGTCGCCTGCAAGGCGGCGGGCGGCGGCGGCGGCAAGGGATTCCGGGTCGCGATGACGCCGGACGAGCTCGAGGAGGCCTTCGAGGGCGCCGCTCGCGAAGGCGAGAAGTTCTTCTCCGACGACCGTGTCTACGTCGAGCGCTACCTCGAGGACCCGCGCCACGTCGAGGTCCAGGTGCTGGCCGACTCGCACGGCAACGTGATCCACCTCGGCGAGCGCGACTGCTCGATCCAGCGCCGCCATCAGAAGGTGATCGAGGAGGCCCCCGGGCCGCGGGTCGACGCCGAGATGCGGGCGCGGATCGGCAAGATCGCGACCGATGCCGCCGCCGCGGTCGGCTACCGGGGCGCCGGCACGGTCGAGGGGATGCAGGTCGGCGACGAGTACTTCTTCCTCGAGATGAACACCCGGGTCCAGGTCGAGCACTGTGTGACCGAGATGGTCACCGGGGTCGACATCGTCCGCGAGCAGGTCCTGGTCGCCGCCGGCGAGGAGCTGAGCCTGGCCCAGGACGACCTCGACATGCGCGGCCACGCGATCGAGTGCCGGATCAACGCCGAGGCCGCGCACAAGAACTTCGCCCCCGCCCCGGGCGCGATCACGACCTACCGCGAGCCGGCCGGCCCCGGCGTCCGCGTCGACTCCGGAGTCGAGGCCGGCTCCGAGGTGACGCCGATGTACGACCCGATGGTCGCCAAGCTGATCGTCTGGGACGTCGACCGCGAGCACGCGACGCGGCGGATGCTTCGCGCCCTCGGCGAGTATCAGATCGGCGGCCTGACGACCCTGATCCCCTTTCACAGCGCGATCCTCGCGACCGAGCAGTGGGCGAACGGCGAGACCTGCCGCGACCTGATGGAGGATCGGGAGTGGCTGAAGTCAACCGCCCCCGACCCTGCCCCGGCCGCGGCCGGGGAGAACGCCGCGGAGACGGTCTCGCGCGACTACAAGGTCGAGGTCTCGGGCAAGCTCTTCGACGTCACCGTGATCGGCGAGGCGGAGGGCGCGGTCGCCACGGCGGCGGCGCCGGCCGGTGGCCGCAAACCGCCGAAACGCGAGCGGAAATCCGCCGGCGCCGCCGGCGCCTCGAGCGAGGGTCTCCCCTCGCCGTTGCAGGGGACGGTGCTGAAGGTCGCCGTCGAGCAGGGCGCCGAGGTCGCCGAGGGCGATCTGATCTGCGTGATCGAGGCGATGAAGATGGAGAACGAGATCGTCGCCCACCGCAGCGGCAAGGTCACGGCCCTAAACGTCAGCGAGGGCGCCGCCGTAACCGCCGGAGATACGCTCGTGATCATCGAGTAGCGGAACTTCGCAAACCACCGCAGCCGAACGCGGCGCGGGTGGGCTCGCGCGATGCAAGCGGAGGAGGAGCCCGAGGGCCTGCTCCTCCCTATTTGTGGTGGTGGCCGCGTGACCGTTCCGCGCGTTCGCGTTCGCGTTGACGCTCGCGTTCGCGCACTTCGCGGCGTTTCTGGGCCTGAAGGCGCTGGGCTTCCTTGCGCGTCAGCGGGAACGGCCCGCTCGGTATCGAGCAGTCCCTGCCCGAGCATTCGGTCAGCCGCAGCATTTCGCGATGGAGGAAGTTCCGAATCGGGAAGAAGTTCGGGACGTTGACGATCGAGTTGAGCTCGTTTGGGTCGCGGTTGATGTCGTAGAGCTCCTTCTCACCGTCCGGCCAGGCGATGTACTTGTAGGGGCCGAGGCGGATCCCCGAGTAGTCCTTCGGCGGCGCCAGCAGCGAGGCGCTGGCGCCGTTGCGGTGGAGGTCGTGGGCGGCGTTCGCCCCGCCTGGGTGAGTCTGGTCACCCGCCGCCGCGATCGCACCCTGGTCCTCGACGTCGTTGGTTTCGACGAAGGACTCGAACAGGATCGGGATCCTGTCGCGAAGGTCGGGGTTGAGCATGTAGGGAACCAGCGAGTGGCCGTCGATGCTCTTGTCGGCTTTGGCGTGCGCCAGCTGCAGGACTGTCGGCGCGATGTCGATGTTCGCCGCGAGCTCGCCGGTCGAGGTGTTCGGCTTGATTCCCGGGCCCCGGATCAGCAGCGGCAGGTGGGTCGCCGGCTCGTAGGCCAGGAACTTGCCGCCCAGCAGCCGGTGCTCGCCGAAGAAGAACCCGTTGTCGGAGGTGAAGATGATGTAGGTGTTCTGCAGTCTTCCGGCCTGGCTCAGCGTTCCGACGATCCGCCTGACGCCGTCGTCGACGTCGCGCAGTGCCTCGAGCTGCTTTTGCCAGTAGACGAGATAGGTGTGGCGGTCGCTCGGGGAGAGGTGTTCCGCTTCCCTGATGAACCGCGGCTTGTCGGAGACGTTGCCCTCGTCGAGCCCTTCTTCCTCATCGTGGGGCAGCGAGGCGCCGCGGAACCAGTCGTAGTGGCGAGGGGAGGGCTCGGGCCCGGCCGGCCGGCGGAAGTCGCCGTGGGGCGCGGTGTAGTCGAGCTGCAGGTAGAACGGCCGGGTGGAGGGGGTCGCGAGGATTTCCGAGGTAGCGATGTTGGTCAGGGTGTCGGTGACGTAGTAACAGGGCTGGCCGTTGGCGGGCGCGAACGGGCAGCCGGGATCGTCCCTGACCCCGTATTCGCGGGTTTCCCAGCTCCCCGGGTCACCGAACGGGCCGACAATGTGCCCGTTGATGTTCATCGAGTAGCCGTAGTAGTAGTGGGTCCTGTCGGAATCGAGGATCGTGTACCACGACTCCCATCCCGGCGGGACGGTTTCCCCTTTGTCCCAGGGTTCTTCGCCGTACCCGTTGAGGAACTTGCCGATGTGGATCGTGCGGTAGCCGGCGGCCGACAGCCAGGTGGCGATGTTGTGGCTGTAGGCGCCGCGGAACGAGAAGCCGACGTAGCCGCCGTTCGGCGAGACGTTGCCGCGAACGTTGTGGTTGTGCGCGTAGCGCCCTGTCAGCAGGCTGACACGGGACGGGCAGCAGAGGGGGTAGGAGACGTAGTAGCGGTTGAAGGTGATCCCCTTCTTCGCGATCAGGTCGAGCGTCGCCGGCATCGCCCGCGTCAGCGGGGCGCCCGGGTAGGCGCGGGCCGCGGCGTAGAGGCCGTCCAGCGTCTGGTCGTCGGTCTGAATCACGACGAAGCTCGGCCGCGGCGTCGAGGCGGCGCTGGCGAGGCCGCCGGAGAACAGACCTCCGAGCACCGCGAGCAGGGCGAACAGGCCCGCCAGGACAGCTATGCGGGTGCGCGCGTGCAGGGAAATTTGGCTCGATTTCTGCATCACAGGCTCGCCATGCCCACAGCCACGAAACACCGACCGGCCGTGAAGTTGCGAAACGCTATTGGTCGTTCAGGACGCGCCGAGTTTTTTCGCCGCGTCACGCAGCGTTTTCACGGTGGCGCTCGGGGCCTTGCGGCCGTCGAGTTTCTCGCCGTGTCTGTTCACCCAGATCACCGGGACATTCATCTTCAGCAGCGGGGCGACGTCGGTCGTGTAGCTCGAGCAGATGTGGATCCAGCCTTTTTTGCCGCCGATCCGCCTCGCGCACTCTTTGAAGTGGACCGGTTCGGGCTTGTAGCTGCGGACCTGCTGGGCGGTCACGACGAGGTCGAGTTCGGTTCGCAGATGGCGCCGGGAGATGCCCAGAAGCTTGTCGTCGATGTTCGAGATGATCCCGATCTGGTAACGCTTGGCGAGGCGGTCCATCGCCGCGTTCGCCTCGCGGAACGGCAGCCAGTAGGCGACGCTGTCGGGCAGGAACTGCGCCCGCGACGGCTCGATCTCCCAGCCGATCTCGCCGGCGACTTTGACGATGGTCCGCCGCAGGACCTCCGCGTACAGTTCGTAGGAACCGGCCATGATCTCGGCCTGGACCTCGAGAAACCGGCCGAGAAACGGTCCCTCATCGAAGCTGAACCCGTCCTTCTCCGCCTCCTTCTTGCAGGCTTCGATAATCCCCTTCTCCCAATCGATCAGGGTTCCGTAGCAGTCGGTGGTCACCCACTCGATGGATTTGAGTGCAGGAAGGGGCATCGCGGAGCCGCGGCATTATAGGCTGCCGCCCCGCCCGCAGGGGCGCGCTGAAATGGACCTCCTCGAGTACCAGGGCAAGCAGCTGTTCGCGAAGCACGGCGTGGCCGTGCCGAGCGGCGAGGTCGCCTCCAGCGTCGAGGAGGCCGTCGCCGCGGCCGAGCGGATCGGCTATCCGTGCGCGATCAAGGCCCAGGTCCTGATCGGCGGCCGCGGCAAGGCGGGCGGAATCAAGATCGCCTCCGACCGCGCCGAGGCCGAGGAGCACGCCGGCGCGATCCTCGGGATGGACATCCGCGGCCCGCGCGGCGAGGGCCCGTTCCGCGTCCACCAGGTCTGGGTCGAGGGCGGCTCCGACATCGCCTCCGAGTACTACGCCTCGGTGATCCTCGACCGCTCGGAGAAGAAGCTCCTGGCAATGGTCTCGGCGAAGGGTGGGATGGACATCGAGGCCGTCGCCGAGGAGGACCCCGAGGCGCTCGTCAAAGAGCACATCGACCCGACCAGGCCGTTCACCGCCGGCGCCGCGCGACCGATCATCGACGCCGCCGGGCTCGACGAGGACGTCCGCGACGCCGCGGCCGAGGTGCTCGCGAAGCTCGCCGAGGTCGCCGCCTCCGAGGACGCGTCCCTGATCGAGGTGAACCCCCTGATCGTCACCGCCGACCGCGAGGTCGTGGCCCTCGACGCGAAGGTGACGATCGACAACAACGCCCTATTCCGCCACGAG
>DASXBC010000079.1:0-20072 GCA_036406355.1 Solirubrobacterales bacterium
GCCCGCCGCAGAAACGTGAGACAGAGTCAAGGGAGGTAGTGAATGTGCTTCGAGTTCGACGCCCACCCGCCTGAGCTGCCGGCCGACCGCGTTCTGCCCGGAGTCTCGGGGGGCGCGGCTGCCGAAGCGATGATTCTGACCTCCTCAGACGGGACCCGATTCGCCTCGGCGCTCGCCGAGTCGCCGGAGCCGAGCGGGGCGGCGGTCGTGATCCTGCCTGACGTCAGGGGCCTCTACCGCTTCTACATCGAGCTCGCCGAGCAGCTGGCCGAAGCGGGCCACCACGCGATCGCCCTTGACTACTTCGGGCGCACGGCGGGCGCCGAGGAACGCGGCGAGGACTTCGACTTCGCGCCCGAGGTCGCGCGGACGACGACCGAGACGGTCCAGCTCGACCTCGCCGCTGCGCGGGCGGCGCTCGGCGAGCGGACCGGCTCGACCTCCTTCGTCAGCCTCGGCTTCTGCTTCGGCGGGTCGCACTCGTTCTTCGCGGGCACGAGGCCGGAGCTGGGGCTCTCCGGAGTGATCGGCTTCTACGGACTGCTGGAACCGGCACGGGTCGGCAAAGCCGGGAACCGCCCGAGCCTGATCGGAAGCGGCGCGGCCACGATGACGGTCCCGGTACTTGGCCTGTTCGGGGGAGCCGACAAGGTGATACCGGCGGAGGACGTCGAGGCCTTCGATCGCTCGCTCGACTCCGCCGGAGTTGACCACGAGCTCGTCACCTATCCGGGCGCACCCCACTCCTTCTTTGACAAATCGGCCGCCGAGCACGCCGAGGCATCGGCCGACGCCTGGCGCCGGGTGCTCGACTTCCTCGGGTCGACCCAGGGCTGAACCCGGCCCGCGATTCGCACGTACACCCGGCACGCGTTGCGAATCCAGTCAAGAAAGCTGATCTAGGAGGGCACGGATGAAGAAGGGCTACCTGGCGGTGATCGCCTTTGCTGTGCTCGGTGCGCTGGTCGGCGCCGGCTGCGGCAGCAGCAACGACGAAACCACGGGCGAAACGTCTAACGGGGGGAACACCGAAAGCGCGAGCTCGGGAGCCGCCTACGGAGGCGGCGGTGAAGCGTCCAACGCCTCCGCCGGCCAAACCGGATCCGAAGGCGGAGAAACGACGTTCGTCTCGACCGGCAAGGCGGGCGACCTGGGTCAGGTCATCGTCAACGCCGAAGGAATGACGCTCTACGACTTCCACAAGGACAAAGGCACCACGTCCGCCTGCTACGGCGAATGCGAAAAATACTGGCCTCCGATGACCACCTCCGGCGAAGCGAAGGCCAAGGGCGGCGCCCAGGCGTCGATGCTCGGCACGACCGAACGCAAAGACGGGACGATGCAGGTCACCTACGCTGGCCACCCGCTCTACACATTCGCCGAAGACAAAAAGCCGGGTGAAGCCAACGGCAACGACTTCAAGGCCTTCGGCGCCCAGTGGTACGCGCTGATGCCGAACGGCGAAGAGCCGCCCGACTGAGTCAGCCGGAGAGCTTCTTCTTCAGGGTCAGGGTCTTCGTCTGAGTACCGGCGCTGCCGCCGAGTGGCGTGAAGGCGATGGAGACCTTGACCTTTGCCTTGCCCTTCTTGCTCAGGGCCTTCTTCGCCTTCCCCTTCGCCTTGACCGCCAGCTTCACCGTCGCCGGCGAGCTCGCCGACCGCTTCTTCTTCAGCTTGACGACCTTCTTGCCGGACAGGGTCAGGGTGCCGGCGCCGGGCACCTGGACCGAGATCGTCGCCGTGCCCTTCTTCTTGTTGGCCTTGACCTTGCCGAGCTTGAAGATGCCCACCGGCGCGCTCGTCTGAGACGTCGAGCCCGCGTGATTGGTGGCGGTGCTCTGACAGGCGTAATCGCCGACCGCGGCGGCCTTGAGCGTCGTCGCGGTCGCGCCGGCGACCGCTTGGCCGTTCTTCAGCCACTGAGTGCCGGTGCTCTGCGGGGCCCGGTAGAGGAACGACTCGATCAGGTCCGGCGCCCAGGTTCCGGGCGTGCAGGTGAGGGTCGAGCCAGGTTTGACGCTGCCGCTCGTCGTCGGCCGGGCCATCGGGGTTGGGGCCTTCTGGATGATCGGGAAGGCCGGCAGGTTGGGCGTCACTCCGGTCGTGTCGAGGTCCGCTCCGCCGCTCCCGCCGGTACTCGCGTAGGCGATCTTTCCGGGGCCTTCAGAGGTCCAGTAGACACGGCCGGCGGTCGGGTCAACCGAGACCCCGAAGGGTTCTTCGGCGGTTGCGCCCGTCGTCGGCAGATCCCCACCACCGGTGCCGTTCAGGTTGGCGTAGGAGATGCTGTTGCCTATGTAATTGCTCCAGTAGATCCTGCCGGTCGTGGAATCGATCGCGACCCCTGCGGGCTCGTCCACGCTCGCTCCGGATGTGTTGAGGTCCCCGCCGCCGCCGCCGGTGAGATTGGCATAGGAGATCTTTTCCGTTGTCGCAAGTTCTTCCGGTTCTCCGTTCGCCCAGTAGACACGGCCCGTGTTCGGGTCGACGTCGACGCCGAGCGGGTCTTTCACCGTCGCACCCGTCGTGTCGAGGTCCCCGCCGCCGCTGCCGTTGAGGTTCGCGTAGGAGATCGTGTTCTTCTCGCCGTTGGCCCAGTACACCCTGCCGAGCGCGGGTTCAACCGCGGCGCCGACCGCGAAACCCGTCGTCGTCGCCCCGGCGATGTTCAGTTCGCCGCCGCCCCCGCCCGCGAGGTTGGCGAAGTAGACCTTGGGCGTCCCGGCGCGGACCCAGTAAATCCTGCCGGCGGCGGAGTCGATCGCGACCCCGTTGGCTTCGATGCCGCTCGCCCCGCTGATGTCGAGGTAGCCCGCCCCACCCCCGGCGAGGTTCGCGAAGGCGACGTGGTTGCTCCCAAAGTCGGCCCAATAGACGGTGTCGGCCGCGCGCGCGGACGACGCGGTGGCCAGAACGGCCAGGGCGGCGAGGGAGAGGCAGATTGCGAGGAGTCGGTTCTTGGCAGGCGCGAGATTGGTCATGGGCGGCAAGCTACCGATAGCGGCGGTCGGCCGGGCGGGGTGATCGTCAGACTGTGGGCATGAGCGTCGAGACCGGCGTGGCGCCCGCGGTCGCTCCGGCGGCGACCGTCCCCGACGATCACGTCATCGTCCTCTTCGGGGCGACTGGCGACCTCGCGCGGCGCAAGCTGCTGCCGGGGATGTTCCACCTCGCCGAGGCGGGGCTGATGCCGGAGCGCTTCGTCATCGTCGGCGTCTCGCGGAGCGAGATGGCTGACGAGGAGTTCGCCGGGCTCGCCCGCGAGGCGGTCGAGAACTGCGGGCACGGGCCGGTGTCGGACGCAACCTGGGATCGGTTCGCCTCGTCGCTGAGGGCCGCAGACGTCGGCCGCGGGTACGACGCGCTCGGCGAGGTGGTCCGGGACGCCGAGAACGAGCTCGGCGGCGAGCCCAGCATCCTGCACTACCTCTCGCTGCCGCCGAGCGCCCACGCCGAGGTGATCGAGAACCTCGGAGCCGGAGGGCTCGTGCCGGGTTCGCGGATCATCCTCGAGAAGCCGTTCGGAACCGATCTCGCATCCGCCCGCTCGCTCGACAAGGCCCTTCACGTGGTGTTCGATGAGGAGCAGGTCTTCCGGATCGACCACTACCTCGGCCGCGACGCGGTCCAGAACCTGCTGGCGATGAGGTTCGCGAACGGGATGTACGAGCCGGTCTGGAATCGCAACCTGATCAGCCACGTCCAGATCGACGTCCCGGAGACGCTCGGGATCGGGATGCGGGCGGGCTTCTACGAGCAGACCGGCGCCTTCCGCGACATGGTCGTCACCCACCTCTTCCAGGTGCTCGGGTTCGTCGCGATGGAGCCGCCGAACGATCTGACCTCGAAGTCGCTGATGGCCGAGCGCCAGAAGGTCTTCGACGCGATGCTGCCGATCGACCCGCATCGAGTCGTCCGCGGCCAGTACGTCGGCTACCGGGATGAGGACGGCGTTGCCTCGGACTCCGAAACCGAGACCTATGTCGCCCTGGTCGCCTCGGTCGACAACTGGCGCTGGGCCGGCGTTCCGTTCCTGCTGCGGACCGGCAAGCGGATGGCGCAGTCGCGGCACGTGCTGACGGTCTCCTTCAAGAAGCCCCCGCGACGGATGTTCCCGATCGACACCAGGCACTTCGCCGACAGCTTCGGCTGTGACCACCTCACCTTCGAGCTCGGCGACCCCGGCAGCATCTCGGCGAGCTTCCTGGCGAAGCTGCCGGGGCCGACGCTGCGGCTCGGCCAGGCCCACATGCACTTCAGTTACGGCGACGGGTTCGGCGGCACTGAGCAGGCCCTCGACGCGTACGAGCGCCTGATCCACGATGTGATGGTCGGCCACCGCACCTTCTTCACTACCTCAGAGGGTGTCGAGCGCCTCTGGGAAGTCGGCGAACCCCTGCTACGTGACCCGCCGCCCCTGGAGTTCTACGAGCCGGGATCGTGGGGGCCCGAGGCAGCCGAGTCACTGATCAAGCCGCATCACTGGCATCTGCCCAGCGGGCACATCTAGGCGGATAACCTGATCCCGGCATGCGAGGGGCCTGAACCGAAAGGAGCGCCAGCGTGGGATTCGACCAGTATCACGAGCCGCCGGATGAGCTTCCGGAGCAGACCCGGACCTTCGCCAGGCTCTGCGCCTCGGTGACCGAGGAGGCGGAAGCGATCGGCTGGTACGAGCAGCGCCTCGCGGTCGAGTCCGATCAGGAGGCGCTGGCGATCATGCGGGACGCTCAGGGCGAGGAGTTCAAGCACTTCTCGATGGACCTCGAGTTCCTCCTCCGCCGCACTCCGCTCTGGCGCGAGATCGCGCGCGGGATCCTCTTCCAGGAGGGCGACGTCGTCGAGCATGGTGAGGAGTCCGAGGCCGAGGCCACCGGCGAGGAGGCCACGAGGGGGGCGGCGGTGGCGGGCACCGAGTCGCTCGGCATCGGCGCCCTCAGGGAGGGCGTCCGATGAGCCACCTGCTGCGTGAGCAGGCGCCGATCACCGAGGCAGGCTGGCGGCTGCTCGACGACGAGGCGCGCGCCCGCCTGCAACCGGCGCTTGGCGCCCGCCGACTCGTCGACTTCTCGGGGCCCCACGGGTGGGAGTTCTCGGCAGCAAACCTCGGCCGCTCGGAGGAGCTCGGCGACGCCCCCTGGCAGGGCGTCGCGGCGCGCCGGCGGCGGGTCCTGCCGCTGGTCGAGCTTCGCGCCGAGTTCTCGGTCTCGCGGTCCGAGCTCGAAGACGCCGAGCGTGGCGCCGAGGACGTCGACCTCGCGGCGCTCGACGCCGCCGCCCTGCAGATCGCGGGGGCCGAGAACGCGGTCGTCTTCCACGGCTGGGACGCCGCGTCGATCTCCGGCGCGGTCAGCGCCTCGACGAACGACTCGATCGCGCTCGGCGACGATTGCGATCGGTACCCGCGGCACGTGGCGATCGCGGTCGACACGCTGCGCGCGGCGGGCATCGACGGCCCCTACGGCCTCGCGCTCGGGCCCGAGGCCCACACCCGCGTCCTCGAGACCGCCGAGCATGGCGGCTACCCCCTGCTCGAGCATCTGCGCGAGATCCTCGGCGGCCCGCTCGTCTGGGCGCCCGGCGTCGAGGGTGGAGCCGTCGTCAGCCTCCGCGGCGGCGACCTCCTCTTCGACTCCGGGCAGGACCTCTCGATCGGCTACCTCAGCCACGACGCGGACTCGGTCGAGCTCTATCTCGAGGAGAGCCTCAGCTTCCGCGTCGCGACCCCGGAGGCCGTGGTCGGCCTCACTCCCTGACTAGCGGGGCTCGAGAATCACGATCGGGATCTCCCGATCGCCGGCGTTGGTCCTGAAGAATTCGTAGCCCGGGTAGAAGGCGACGAACCCGGGCCAGAGCCGCTCGCGCTCCTCCTCCGTCGCCCGGCGGGCCCTGACCTCGCGAGTCTCGGCGCCGATCTGGATCGTCGTCTCCGGGTTCGCCATCAGATTGTGAAACCAGGCCGGGTTCGTCGGCTGCCCCCCCTTGGTGGCGGCGACGACCACCCGGTCCCCGTCCTCGTGGTACATCAGCGGCGAGGTCCGCTCCCTGCCCGTCTTCGCGCCGATGTGATCGACGAGGACGATCCGCGCCCCGGGCCAGCCGGGGAGGTGGCCGGCGAGCCTCCCGCGAGACCGCCTGTAGAGGGCGACGTGGACCTTCGTCAACCGCCGCCCCAGGTAGAAGCCGTGCTTGTTGCCGAACTGCGAGATCGAGGCGGTGAAGCGACCGAATAGCGAGGGCTCTTTGGTCCGATCTTGCTCGTCCATCCGGCGTTTGAGGATACACTATGTTCCCAGGTGCATCCTGTAACCTCTAAATCGAGACCGACCCGCCTCACCCGCGAGGAGCGGCGGCGGCTGACGCGCGAGCAGCTGCTCGTCTCGGCGCTCGAGGTGTTCGAAGAGGTCGGCTATGCGGAGAGCTCGCTCGAGGAGATCGCCGAGCGCGCGGGCTTCACCCGCAAGGCCGTCTACTCGAACTTCTCGGGCAAGGCCGAGCTGCTGCTGGAGATCGTCGAACGCCGCTTCCAGTCCCACATCGATCAGGTCGAGGCGATCATCGGCGAGGGGCCCGCCGAGCGCCAGGCAATCGACCTCGGCGCCGTCTTCAGCGCCTACTTCAGCCGCGAGCGCGCGTGGGAGAAGCTGTTCTTCGAATTCTGCTCCGTCGCCTCTCGCGACGAGCAGATCGGCAACCGCTTCCGAGCCCGCTTCCGGGACTCGAAACGCGCGATCACCCGACTGGTCGAACAGGAGATCGAGAGGGGCGGGATCGAACTGACGATGCCGCCGGAACGCTTCGTGAAAGGGGTGTTCGCGCTGTTCAGCGGGATCTCGATGGAAAAGCTGATCGACCCGAAAGAAACCGACGACGCTCTGTTCGGCGAGATGCTGGGCCTGATCGCCGGCGCGGTCATCGCGCGCTGATCGGGCTCTCGGACCCCTCCCAGACCTCGGCCAGAAACGACGCCAGCTCGGCGGTCAGCCGCCCGGGCGTCAGCCGCCACTCGAGGATCGAGCTAGCTTCGAGCAGGCGGGCATCGGGCAGCTCCTCGAGGAGCATCCCGGCGTCGCTGAACGGGTGCAGCGGGTCGCGGGGATGGCCGACGACAAGCGTCGGTTGCTCGATCCCGCGCCGCTCCTCGCGATGCGGAGCAGTCTCGCCCAGAAGCAGGCCCTCGAGCACGGCGCCCGAGGGACCCGGGCTCTGCCGGACGATGTCGAGCCCGAGGTCGATCAGCTGAAGGCTGCGCGGCATCAGCGAGGTCGCGCGCGAGATCAGATCGAATGCCGGCCGCGCGAAGCGAAGTCCGAGCAGCAGCGGCGCGAAGACCGCGACGACCGCGGGAAGGGCGTTGTCGAGGACCGGCATCTCGACGAAGAGGGCGCGGGCCCGCTCCGGCTCGCTCACGGCCAGCTCGAGGGCGACGTTGGCGCCGAGTGAGGTACCGCCGAGGACCGCCGATGGTGCCTCGAGGTGGTCGAGGAGCGCCGCGACCTGGCGCGCGAACAGCGGCATCGAGTAGAGCCGCAGGTCTTCGGGACGGTCGGAGCGACCGTGGCCGAGGAGGTCGACGCAGACGACCCTGTTCCCCTCCCGCGCCAACTCGGGCGCTAGCCGCTCGTACATGCGGCGGCTCATCAGCAGCCCGTGGACGAGGACCAGGAGCCGGTCCCCCTCGCCGTAGGAGTCGTACTCGATCCGGTGGCCCTCGTAGAGCAGATCGCTTGTCATTGCCTCAGGTTGTCATGGGTCACATCTCGGCGGCCGGGTGGGTCTTCCCCACAGAGAGAAAGAACCGCCGCCTCACGGCGGCCCTCAACCGAGGGGGATTTGAAATGGCAACAGAGAAGAAGATCGCCGTCGCGGGCGCCACCGGCCGCCTCGGCCATCACGCGGTCGAGGTCCTTCGCGAGCGCGGTCACGAGGTGGTGCCGATCTCGCGGGCGACCGGATACGACCTGATCTCCGGCGACGGCCTCGGGGAGGCGCTCGACGGAGTCGAGGTGATCGTCGACGCGGCGACCGGCCCCTCGCCGGACGAGCGGGCGGCCACCGACTTCTTCACCACCGCCGCCGACAACCTCCAGCGGGCCGGAGCCGACCGCGGGGTGCAGGAGATCGTGGCCGTCTCGATCATCGGCACGGACCATTTCCGCACCGGCTACAACGCGGCGAAGGTCGCCCACGAGCGGACGCACCTCGAGGGGCCGGTCCCGGCCCGCATCCTCCGGGCCTCGCAGTTCCACGAGTTCGTAGCCCAGCTGGTCGAATGGGGCACTCAGGGCGACGCCGCCTACCTCGCGGACACGCGGACCCAGCTGGTCGCCTCCCGGAGCGTCGCCGAGGCGGTCGCCGCGATGGTCGAAGGAGCCGACGACGCTCCGCGCGGAAACCCGGTGGCGGAAGTGGCCGGCCCCCGAGAGGAGAGCCTCGTCGAGGCGGCGAAGCTCCTCGTCGCCAAGAGCGGGAACGGGCTCCGGGTCGAGGTCGGGGAGTGGCCCGACGACCCCGAAAACCTCTATCCCGCCGGCGGCCTCCTGCCCGGCCCGATCGCCAAGCTCACCGGCCCCACCTATGAGGAGTGGCTCGACGCGTAGCCCCGGCTCCAATCAGAAGCTCAGCATCCCGAGCAGGATCAGGACGGCGAGGGCGCCGCATGCCATCCCGATTGCCACGCCGGTCATGTAGACGGACGGCGGTGATTCCATCAGGGTCTTCATTTTGCGCCTCCTCTGTCGGGCTCCTACGGGGTTAGCTGACGGGCTCGCGGCCGATACCGCTAGGGCCGGATCACCGGCCCACTCGCCCCGACTTCTCGGGTCCCCCGTCCGCCTTCGCATGCGCGAGGCGGCTCGGAATTGGCGCTCAACCTAGCAGGCCAGTAACGCGGATACGCTGACCGGGATAGATGAAGCTGCTGATCCTTCGACGGACGCTTCTCTCCACGATCGCGGTGGCGCTCGCCGCACCGGCGGCGGCAGCGGCCGCGGGACCCGTCGGCATGGTCGAAGAGATCCCTATGCACGCGAACGTCGGCGGCATCGCGGCCGGCCCGGAAGGCAACCTCTGGTTCACCCTCAACACCCCGTTCGGCAAGAACACCAGGAACGCGGCCGGACGGATCACCCCCGATGGGAGGGTGACGATGTTCAGGAAGGGCCTCACGGCAGGGGTCGAACCGTCGGAAATCGTCGCCGGGGCCGACGGCAACCTCTGGTTCACCTTCGACGGCGGGATCACCGCCGCCGGCGGTGGCGGGGTCGCCCGGATCACCCCGCGGGGGAAGATCGCCGAGTTCTTCGAGCCGCCCGAGCTGCACGGCGTGCCCTTCGAACTCGTCCTCGGGCCCGACGGCAACATCTGGTTCGACCACGCGGCGATCCTCACTCCGACCGGTCAGGCGATCGGGCGGATCACGCCGAACGGCGAAATCGCAGAGTTCAGCGCCGGCGTCGCCGAGACCGCCGCCGTGACCCATCCCGTCGCTGGCCCCGACGGCAACGTCTGGTTCGCGGACAACTCCGACCACCCCGCGATCGGCCGGATCACGCCGGGCGGAGAGATCACCTCGTTCCCCCTCCCACCGCGTGAATTCCCGATCCTCGAAGGGCCCTCCCCCGGCCCCGACGGAAGGCTCTGGTTCAGCGTCAACGAGCCGACTCCGGCGGTCGAACGGATCTCTTCGGGGGGATCGATCGAACGGTTCACGTCCGGTCTGGGCGGGCGCGTCGAAGACGTCGGCCCGTTCGTCGCCGGCCCCGACGGCAAGGTCTGGTTCGGGATCGACAAACGCCCGCCGCACAGTAGCCCCGACACCGAACGCGGCCTGACCGGGATCGGCCGCATCACCGTCGGCGGGAAGATCGCCGAATTCAGCCACTGCCTGCGGCCGATGCCCTGGTACTCGGCCCCCGACTCCCTGATCACCGGGCCCGACGGCAACGTCTGGTTCGCCACCCAGCCCTCGGGCGAAGACTCCAACCCGATGCGCTCCTCGATCCCATCGATCGGCCGGGTGACTCCCGCCGGCAGGATCACCGAATTCCGCCTCGGCCTGCACGAGCGCAGCGAGCCAGAAGCGCTCACCGCCTCCGGCGGCAGCATCTGGTTCATCGACCGCGAAACCGACTCGATCGGGCGAATCAGGCCGCCGCACCGGCCGCCCAACACCTTCCTCGTCCTCTCGGCACGACGTCTCGGCGGCCGGATCCGGGTCCGGGTCGCCGTCCCCGGTCCCGGCAGGCTCCGCCTCCGGTTGCCGGGAGGCGGGGCGGTCGAGCACCGGGCGCCCGACTGCGGCACGACGACGATCGCCGTGCCCCACCGGGCCGCGGCGACTGCCGGCGGCCCGAGGCGGGACTCGCTGACGTTCACCCCGCGTGGCGGCTCGTCCTACACGAGGAGCATCGCCCTCCCCTGAGCGTCACCGCGCGAGAGCCGAGCCCATCAACGCGAGAGTACGGTGACCGCGAGCGCGACCCAGGCAACGGTGAATCCCGTCAGCACAACCGTGTCCAGGCCTCGGTAGACCATCGAGCCCTTCTGCAGTCCGGGGCGGAAGGCCAGCACCCCCAGGGTGAGCGGCGCAACGTAGGCCCCGAGCACCAGCAGGATCCCGATCCAGGTCGGAACCGAGGCGACAGCGGCTCCGACCGCGATCAGGATCGTGCCCTGCATCAGCAGGTCGAGATGGGTTTGGCGGATGCGGTGGAGCTGGCGAACGCCGAGTCGCTTCAGACCCTCGGGCTCCTCGACCATCGCGATCATCGCCCAGCCGGAGAGGACGCCGACCGCCAGCTCACAGATTCCCAGCTTGACCAGGAGAGGCATGGATATGCTCCTTTGAAGATAATTTTAGAACTGAAATAGAATTACAGTTCTAAAATAATCTTGCATATATGTCTACGCCCACCTCAAGCGCGCCGGGTCCCGCCTCTCGCAGCGAGCGCCGCAAGGCGCGCACCGCGGCTGCGATCCTCGAGGCCGCGGAGCGTCTCTTCCTCGGTCGCGGCTACGCCGCCACCACCATGGAGGACCTCTCCGAGGCGGCCGACGTCGCGATCGGCTCGATCTATGCCCACTTCGGCGGCAAGGAGGGCGTCTACTCGGCTCTGGTCGATCGCGCCTTGGCGTTGGACCGCCGCTACAGCGAGGAGGGCTTTGCCGCCGGCAACGGACCGCTGGAACGAGTGGTCGGAATGGGCGAGGGCTACCTCCGCTTCGCCCGCGAGCACCCCGCCTACTTTCGCCTATTCCGCTTTCCCCCGCCGGACCGCCCCAGCGCCGAGGAGGCTCCAGGCCCCGCCGCTCGGATCGCCGAGCGGATTAGCGTCGAAGTCGACCGGATGGCGGGGTTGCTGCGCGAGGCGGCCGAGGAAGGGGCGATCCGGCCGGTCGACCCCGAGCCGATGGCGCGGTTCATGTGGGCGGCCTGGGACGGGGTGATCGCGGCCCACCTCGGGCCGGCCAACATGGACATCTCCGACGCCGAGTTCGAGCTGATGCTCAACCAGGCCCGCGAGTCGTTGATCCGGGGGCTGCTGCCGGCATCCTCAGCCTGAGCCCGACCCGCCGCCTCCTCCCGACCCTTCCTCGCCGCCATCCCGGCCAACCCCCTTGCGCCATCTGGTCATCGCTCTCCCCAGCGGACCGGGGCCGGTTCGCACCTCTCGCCTGGCCCGCACTTCGCCTTCGTGCCTGACCCTGTCCACCGCCGCCCGCTGGGCGCGGAACAGGCGCTCGAAGAGCGCGTCGCGAATCGCCTCGAGCTCCTCGAGGCCGGTGACGTGCCCGGAGGACCAGGGCGGCGAGATCGGCTCTTCCTCGGGGTCGAGATCGAGCACGTACTGAGCAAGCTCGGCCTCGAGCTGACCGATCTGGCGGCGCAGCTCGAGCCGAGTCTCGATGTCCTCGCCTTCTGCCGGCCCGCTCCCCGCCATGCCGCCCGGCCCCGGCTCATCGCCACCGAGCAGATCGGTGCAGGCCATGACCGCGATCGCAAAATCACCGGCGCCCACCCCCGCCTCGCGAGCGCGTCCGACTGCCTCCAGCGCGATCGACTCCAGCCGAGGATGCGACTCGACCCCCTCGTCGACGTAGGTGCCCTTCCCCTGCCGGCTCCTGATCAGGCCCTCGCGTCCCAGGTCGTCGTAGACAGCGCGAACGGTGTTCGGGTTCACCCCGGCCCAGGAGGCAAGTTGGCGCACACTCGGGAGCTCCTCGCCGGGGCGCAACTCTCCGGCCAGGACCAGGGCGCGCAACCGCCACCTCAGCTGCACGCCGACCGGAATCTCGGACGCGCGATCGACGGAGAAGGGGCTCTGGATTTCGCTCGCCATGGTGGTGGGGAATGTACTAGCAGACTAATACGGTCTTAACCCAGACTCTACTGCAGTAGTGAGACAGTCGGACTCAACGGTTGCTCGACAAAGGGGGTCCCGTCGTGAAGAAGCGCCTGCTCGCCATCCTGCCGGCAGTCCTTGCGGTTTCCGTCGCGCTCGGGGCGGCGGCGCTCGCCGCCGGTGAAAAGCCGGTGTCCGTGCGGGCCGGCGATGTCCTCCTCACCGTCACCGGCAACGCTTCGCCGAAGCGACTGCCGCGCCACGGCCTGGCGCCGGTGTCGTTTCACACCAGCGCCCGCATCGCCACGGTCGACGGCGGCCAACCGCCTGCACTCTCGGAAGTCACCGCCGACGTCGGCAAGGCCGGGACCATAGAAGCGGGCAAATTCCCCTCCTGCCCGCAACATCGACTCGAAGCCACCACGACCGAGCAGGCCAAGAGCGCCTGCCCGACGGCCATCGTCGGCAGCGGCCGCGGCGAAGTGGAGGTCCAGTTCCCCGAACAGCAGCCGTTCACCGCGAAGGGCCCGCTCACTCTCTTCAACGGCGGCGAAAGGAACGGAAAGGCCCTGCTCCTGATCCACGCCTACGTCAACGTCCCCGCCCCTACGGCGATCGTCTCACCGGTCTGGACCAGCCGCGAGCACAAAGGTCCGTATCGCCTGCACTCGGTTGCGACCATCCCGGCCATCGCCGGCGGCGCCGGTTCGGTGACCTACTTCTACTTCAACATCGACCGCAAGGGCTACCTGACCGCGAACTGCAGCAATGGCCACTTCTCCGCCCACGTGGACGCGAAGTTTCGCGATGGCACCGACCTCGCCGCCAGCTTCCAGAAACCCTGCACCCCGATCGGATGACCGGCCGCACGGTTTGAGCTGAGCTCTGCTTCCGCTCAATCTGCGAGGGCCGAGCCTATCCTCCGTGGCCGATGCGGGTTGCCGTAGTCGGACACGTCGAGTGGATCGAGTTTGCGCGGGTCGAGGCTGTGCCGAAACCCGGCGAGATCGTTCAAGCACTCGAGGAGTGGGAGGAGCCTGGCGGGGGCGGAGCGGTCGCCGCCGTGCAACTTGCGCGCCTGGCGGGGGAGTGCCTCTTCCTCACCGCGCTTGGAGATGACGAACTCGGACGCAGGGCGAAGCGGGAGCTCGAGGCGCTCGGCGTTCGCGTCGCCGTGGCGTGGCACCCGGAGCCGCAACGGAGGGCGTTCGTCCACGTCGACGCCCAGGCCGAGCGCACGATCACCGTGATTGGAGCACGCGTCGGACCACATGGGGATGACCCGCTGCCCTGGGCCGAGCTCGCGGATTTCGATGCCCTCTATTTCACGGCCGGAGATCCCGCGGCGGTCCGGGCGGCACGAGCTGCCGGCAAACTTGTCTCGACCGTCCGCGCGATCGATTCGCTGGCGGAGGCGGGGGTCCAGGTCGACATGCTGGTCTCGAGCGCCGAGGACGAGGGGGAGCGCTACGCGCCAGGCGATCTGATGCCGCCGCCCCGTTTCGTCGTCAGCACGGCTGGTCCCGCGGGTGGGTCGCTCGAAACGGCCGATGGAGCGAGGAGCGCATGGGCAGCCCCTCCCCTTCCCGGCCCGCCGGCCGATGCATACGGCGCCGGAGATTCCTTTGCCGCCGGTCTGACGTTCGGGCTGGCGCAGGGCAGCTCGACCGCGGATGCCCTGGCGCTCGGAGCGCGCTGCGGGGCGGCGTGCGTTACGGGCCGCGGGCCGTACGCGGGTCAACTTCGCGAGGCGGGCTGACGCAGGCACGACGCCGGTCTCGTCGCCCTGCGGGGGCCTACTTCACGATCGTGAAACTCAGCGACTTCGGCGCAGAGCTCACTCCGGCAGAGTTGGCGGCCGTGATCACGAGTGTGTAGCGCCCCGGCTTGAGCTTCTTTCCGGGCGAGATTCGACCTTGGAACGCCACCCTGTTGGTACCGGTGTGGCCGGTGAATGTGAGCGTGCCTGCGGTCGCGGCGCGCCTGTTGACGCGCCGGGTGAAGCCGAGGGTCACGGTTGCTTCCTCGTTGAGCGAGAACGAGAAGGTCGTCCCTATGGGCGCCTTCCCGCGGCTGATGCGGGCGAGCCGGTTGCCCTCACGCCATCTCGTCTTCGATTGGCGCACGTTCTGCACCACCGGAGGGGGCGGCGGCGGTTTCGGGGGGGTCGGTTCGGTCGGCGGCGTGGTGCCTCCCCCCTGGGTCTTGCTCGCGAACGTCTGATCGGCGCCGTAGGCCACCCCGCCGGAGTTTTCGACGACGACTCGGAAGTGGTACGTCGTGCCCGGCTCGAGTCCGCTGACCGTGGCCGCAAGAGGTCGGCTGCCGGTGGAGAATCCGACGCTCTGGGCGGCGGTGGAGGACCCGTAGGCCGTGCTCGTCCCGTATTCGAAGTAGGCCGTGCTCGATCCTCCGGCGCCGAGGTCTCCGTTGAGGCCGGCGCTGGTTTCGCCGACGCTGGTCGCTGCGCCCGTCGTCGCGGTCGGCGGGTCGACGAAGACCCACGACGCTCCCGTGCCGCCGTTGTCGCGCCAGCCGCCGATCAGCGCCGTGGCGCCATCGGCGGAGAGCGCGACGTTGGTGCCGAATTCGCTCTCTCCGGACGCGCCCCCGCCGGTCAGCTTTCCGCCCTGCTGGGCCCAGGTCGAACCCGAGCGCGTGAACTCCCAGGCCGCGCCACTGGCGCCGCTGTCGTAGAGCGCTCCGATCAGCGCGGTGTTGCCGTCGGCCGAGAGCGCGACGGCGACCCCGAACCTGCCTTCTCCGACCTCGCCCGTCGGGGTGAGCTTCGGGCCCTGCTGGCTCCAGACCCCACCGGTGCGCGTGAATACCCAGGCGGCGCCCTTGCTGACGTTGTCGTTCCAGCCGCCGATCAGCGCGGTGCTGCCGTCGGCGGAGAGGGCGACGATCGTGCCGAACTTGCCGTTTTCATTGTCCGGCGCGTCGCCGATCTCGCCCGTCGCGGTCAGCTTCGGCCCCTGCTGGCTCCACACCCCGCCCGTGCGGATGAACACCCAGGCCGCGCCCTTGCCGCTGTAGTCCCGATTGCCGGCGAACACGCTGTCGTCGTTCCAGCCGCCGATCAGCGCCGTGTTGCCGTCGGCCGAAAGCGTCACGTTGGTGCCGAACATGCCTTCACCGATCTCTTCGGAACCGGTCAGCTTCTGCTGGTTCCAGGAAGAGCCCGAGCGAGTCAGCACCCAGGCGGCGCCTTGCCAGCCGAATTCGTGCCCGGCGTGGTCGAGCCAACCGCCGATCAGCGCGGTCTTGCCATCTCCAGAGAGGGCAACGGTGTAGCCGAACCAAGCGGCCCCTTCCTCGCCCGCGCCGGTGAGCTTCGGTCCCTGCTGACTCCAGACCCCGCCGGCGCGCGTGAACACCCAGGCCGCGCCCTTTGTACCGTTGTCGCCGGGCGCGCCGATCAGCGCCGTGTTGCCGTCGGCGGAGAGCGCGACGCTGGTGCCGAACCCGCCTTTTCCTTCCTCCCCGGCGCCGGTGAGCTTCGGTCCCTGCTGACTCCAGACCCCGCCGGCGCGCGTGAACACCCATGCAGCACCCTTTTCGCCGTCGTCCTTCCAGCCGCCGACCAGCGCCGTGTTCCCGTCGGCGGAGAGCGCGACGAGCACGCCGAACTCGCTGTTTCCCTCTTCGCCACCCGTGAGCTTCGGCCCAGGCTGGCTCCACATCCCGCTCGCTCGTTCCAACACCCACGCCGCCCCGATGGCCGTGTCGTCCCCCGGCCCGCCGATCAGCGCCATGTTGCCGTCGGCGGAGAGGGCGACGCTCTCGCCGAATTCTCCTTCTCCGCTCTCGCCGCCGCCGGTGAGCTTTTCACCCTGTTGAGCCCACACTTCGGAGGACCGCGTGAAGACCCAGGCCGCACCGGTTGCAGTGTCGTCGTAGTTGGCGCCGACCAGCGCCGTGGCGCCATCGGCGGAGAGGGCGACGCTGTCGCCGAATTCTCCTTCTCCGCTCTCGCCGCCGCCGGTGAGCTTTTCGCCCTGTTGAGCCCACACGCCTTCCGAGCGGGTGAACACCCAGGCCGCGCCCGTGAGTTCGTCGTCACCGAGCCCGCCGATCAGCGCGGTGTTGCCATTTTCGGAGAGCGCCACGCTGGATCCAAATCTGCCCAGTCCGCTCTCGCCGCCGCCGGTGAGCTTTTCGCCCTGCTGGGCCCAGGTCGAGCCCGTGCGGGTGAACACCCAGGCCGCGCCGGTGTTGCCGTCGTCGTGCCGGGCGCCGACCAGCGCCGTGTTGCCGTCTCCGGAGAGCGCGACGGCTTCGCCGAACTGGCCTTCTTCGCTCCCGCCCGCGCCGGTCAGCTTTCCGCCCTGCTGGGCCCAGGTCGAGCCCGAGCGGGTGAACACCCAGGCCGCGCCCCTGCCGCTGTCGTCCTGAGGTCCCCCGATCAGGGCGGTGTTGCCGTTCGCGGAGAGCGCCACGCTTACACCGAATTCGCCTTCTGAGATGTGGCCCAGTTCGCCTTCTCCCTTGTGGCCCGTCCCGACCAGCTTTCCGCCCTGCTGGGCCCAGGTAGAGCCCGAGCGGGTGAACACCCAGGCCGCACCAGCCCCGCGGATCCCGTAGCGCCCGCCGATCAGCGCGGTGGCGCCGTCGGCGGAGAGAGCGACGGTGTAGCCGAACCGGCCGGTGCCGAGCCCGCCCGCGCCGGTGAGCTTTTCGCCCTGCTGGATCAGGGGGTCGATGCGCAATGGGTAGCTGGCGCCGCGGTCCGCGACGCGTAACAGGACGCGCCCGTGTACGAGTTGCAGCCGTGATCGCAGCACCCGCCCGCGCGCATCAGTCGCGAGAAGGCTGCCGTAGCGCAGCGCGGTGCCCCGGCCGCTCAGCAGCACCGAGCCGTCGCGCATCCGCGCGGCGAGGTTGCCGGAGAGGGCCAGTGAGAGCGTCAGCGGCCCGCCGCCGGAAGTCGGGCGTGCCGCGACGTCGAACCCCTGCTCCAATCCCAAGGGACCGTTTGCGTACCACTCAGTGAGCGCGCCGTGGGAATAGCTGACGCGGTTGGCGCCGGCACGCGGAGGGGCCGATCGCACCGGCTCGAGGGAGCTCGCGTAACCGTAGGCGGAGAGCGTCATGCCCAGCCGGGCCTTGCCTGAGGCAACGTTGACGCCACGGCGCGAGAAGCCGGCGCGCAGGTGCTGCGCGGGGTTGACGGTCTCGAGGTCCCTGACACGGTAGGACGGCCCTTCGCTTCCCAGAGCGGCTGAGACCGGGCCCTGCGCGGCCAGCGGCAAGCTCGTCAGGCCATGGTGGGCCGTCGTTGCGCGCTCCGCGGTGTCACCGGGCAGCGTCAGGCGCGCCGCCGCGCATCCGGCCACCGCCGCGACGCCCACCAGCAGGGTCACGACCGCGAGCCGCAGCCGATTCCTCAGCGTGGGGCCGGCCTCCACCGCGACTTCCTTCGCTGAGGCCGCTATCAGCATTCGCACCGCTTCTGCCTCCCCGATTCGCCCAGGCCCCAATGTTAGGCCAGGATCCCACCCCCCACCGCATAGCTCACCTCCTGGTTTGGCAGCTGTCCGGGAAGGCGCCGCTGAGTACCGTGCCGTCGCCGAATTCTGCTTCGAGCTGGTTGACGAAGCGTCCGTTTGGGCAGTCAGCGCTCAGCAGGGAGTGGCGTTGACCATCATGGGTCCACTCGCGGCCGATCTTGATTTCGAACCCCGTCAGCGAGCCGCTGCCGCCCGCCAGCTCGGGAACTTTCAGCGTGATTCTGTAGCCGTACCTACCGCTGTCCTTCGCGACCTTGGCGACGACGACGAGCGCGGTCGGCGCCGGCACCGACACGTATACGTAGTAGAGCATCTCCATCCGGCCGGCCGCGACCGGGCCATTGAACCCCAACAGCGGCCCCCGGGCGTTGAAGGGCGCCGATTCGGGAAATTCCACTTCGGCGCCGGCCACCCCTTTTCCGATCAGCGCCGCGCCGCAGGCTCTCATCGCCTGCGATGGAGTGGAGGCTTCGATCTCTTGCGGCCGGCAGCTCGGCAGCCCCGTGGTGTCGATCCTGAAGTGCCTATCGACCTGCAGGTGAACCGTCCTGGCCGGGGGCACATGGCTGCCGTCGACGGTTGCGACCGAGCCGCTCGCGTGCAGGGTGATCGGCGCCATCGTGTCGCTCGGCAGCGCTCTCGGGGTGATGATGCCCCTGGCCCTGACCACGAGGTTGCCGAGACGGATCGTCGTCTCCCCATTCGCGGCGAGGATCCTGCTCGCCATCGCCCCGCCCAGCACCGCGAGCATCGCCAGCACCGCGAGCGTCCTCACCGGTCTCCGCAATCGATTCATCATCTCTCCTTCGCTGTTCTCAGTTGCGAGCGCACCGCTTCACGGCTCCGATGCAGGCGCGACTTCATCGCCGCCCGGCTCAGCCCCAGGGCTTCGGAGCAGGCCCTCCCCGAGAGGCCCTGGACGTCGCGCAGGACGAGCACAGCCCGCTCATCGTCGGGAAGGCCCGAGATCGCATCGACGACCCGCTCCATCTCGAGGCGAGCCAAGGCCGCTTCCTCGGCCGAGGGCTCAACGCCGGCGGCGGCGATCGGGCGGTGGAACGCGAGCCGTGAACGACGTATGCACTCATTGCGCACGATCCGGAACATCCACGATCCCAGCGCTGCCGCGGCCCGCAGGGTCCCGATCTTTCGAAAGAGGATGATCAACGCCTCCTGGGTCGCCTCTTCAGCGTCCTCAGGGGTCGAGCAGAGCGTCTGGGCAAAGCGCCGAACGTGGGCGTGCGAGCCCGAGATCAGCGCTGCGATCGCCACCGGGTCTCCCTCCTGGGCAGCGATCACGACCTGCTCGGCAGGCCACGCATGCTCGCTGCGACTCATCGGCCCTCTCGCCCCGCCGACCTCTTTGCGTCCAGATCCACATCCATAGGAGGCTGCCAGGTGAAAAAGGATTCTCGATCCCGGCGCTCGGGCCCGGCGCTGTGGTCCCTCACCGCAGCCTGATCGTCAACCGCCTGGTGGAAACGTTTCCCGAGTCGTCCGTTGCGACGACTGCCAATCTTGCCCGTGAGGTCGAGCCGCTGCCGGCGAGTCGCTCGAACTCGCGCGCCGCCGCCCGAGCTCTTGGTCGCAGCCGGAGCTTCGCCGGCCGGCCCGCCACCAGCCGCCTGCTCACCGTCGCGAGGGGGAACCTCGCCCTGCTCCTCGCCGCGCGTCCCGACACACCAGTCCCTCGCCTGGAGGCGACCACCTCGCCGCTGACCACCACGGTGCAGCTCTCGTCGCAGCCCGCCGTCAGCTTGATCGGCCGGCCGGCGCTCTGGCTCCGGCGGGCGAAGACAGAGATCACCGGTGGCGTCGCGTCGGAGATGAACACCGGCGGCGGGGCCACCAGCGGCAGCGGCCCCGACGGAGGAACCTGGGCGGAGGGTTCCGACGTAGGTTCGACCGTGAAGCCGTGGCTGGCCGGAGTCGGGTCGGTGTTGCCCGCCACGTCGGTGGCACGCACCTCGAAGGTGTGGGCGCCGTCGGGGAGCGCCGTGGTCGTGTCGGGGGAGGTGCAGGCGGAGAAGGGGGCGGAGTCGACCCTGCACTCGAATGTGGCGCCGGCCTCGTTGGCGGAGAAGGCGAAGGTCGGCGTCGAGTCGTTGGTCGGGCCCGAGGGCCCGGAGTCGATCTCGGTCTCGGGGGGGGTCGAGTCCTCGGTGTAGGAGAGCGAGAAAGTCGAGCAGACGGACCTGTTGCCGGCGGCGTCGGT
>DASXBC010000080.1:0-2177 GCA_036406355.1 Solirubrobacterales bacterium
TCGCGGCGGCCGGCGTTCAGCCCCCGGACCGCACCGCCGGACTCGACGACCGAGCGGAAGACCTTGAACTCGGTCTGGGCGAGGGCGTCGGAGAGGTCGGCGAGCTCGAGCCCGAACCGCATGTCGGGCCGGTCGGTCCCGAAGCGGGCCATCGACTCGTCGTAGGGCAGCCGCTCGATCGGGAGCTCGAGCCCGGGTCCCCCGGTCCGCTCGAAGACGTGGGCGATCAGGCGCTCGTTCATCTCGAGCACGTCGTCTACGTCGACGAACGACATCTCGATGTCGAGCTGGGTGAAGTCGGGCTGGCGGTCGGCGCGCAGGTCCTCGTCGCGAAAGCAGCGGGCGATCTGGTAGTAGCGCTCGAACCCGGCGACCATCAGGAGCTGCTTGAACAGCTGCGGCGATTGGGGCAGCGCGTAGAAGGAGCCGCGCTGGAGGCGGCTGGGAACGAGGAAGTCACGGGCGCCCTCGGGCGTCGAGCGGGTCAGGACCGGGGTCTCGACGTCGAGGAATCCCTCATCGTCGAGGAACTCCCGCATCGCGGCGGTCACCCGGTGGCGGAGGGCGAGGGCCTCGCGCATCGGCTCGCGGCGCAGGTCGAGGTAGCGGTGGCGGAGGCGGGCGTCCTCGCCGACCTCACCCGAGAAGCCCTCGATCTGGAAGGGCGGGGTGTCGGCATCGGCGAGGCGCTCGGCGGCGGAGACCTGGATCTCGAACTCGCCGGTCGGCAGGTCGGGGTTGATCGTCTCCTCGGAGCGGCGGACGACGGTGCCGACAGCGGTGAGCACGTCCTCGGCGCGGAGCTCGTGGCCGAGCGCGAACGCCTCGCCGGACCTGTCGGGGTGGAAGACGAGCTGGACGATCCCGGTGCGGTCGCGGAGGTCGATGAAGATCAGCCCGCCGTGATCGCGGCGGCGGTGGACCCAGCCGGCGACCCGGGCCTGCGAGTCGACCCGATCGCCGAGGACCTCGCCGCACCAAGTGTCGCGGAACCCGTTCGGGCGGAGCCGCGGAGCGCCGGCGCTCACTCGCCCAGCTCCTCCAGCACCCGCGCCAGGTCGACCGGGCGCTGCTCACCGCTCGCCATGTCGCGCAGCTGGGCCGACCCGTCGGCATCGAGGATCAGGACGCGACGGGCGCCGATGCGGTCGGCGTGTTTGAGCTGCCCCTTCAGCCCGCGGCCGGCGAGGTCGACCTCGGCCGAGAGGCCGGCGTTGCGGAGCTCGCCCGCCAACGCCAGCGCCCGCGGGCGCTGGCCATCGTCGGCGGCTGCGAGGAAGGCGTCGCGCCCCTCGGCGTCCTCGGCTTCGTCCAGCGCCAGCAGGATCCGCTCGATTCCGGCCGCCCACCCGATCGCCGGCGTCGCCGGCCCGCCGAGCTGCTCGATCAGGCCGTCGTAGCGGCCGCCGCCGCCGACCTCGGACTGCGCCCCGAGGCCCTCGCAGACGAACGAGAAGATCGTCCGCGTGTAGTAGTCGAGGCCGCGGACCAGAGTCGGATCGATCTCGTAGTCGACGCCGGCGGTGTCGAGCAGGGCGCGGACCTCGGCGAAGTGCTCGCTGTCCTCGTCGTCGAGACGGTCGACGATCGTCGGCGCGGACCTCATCACGCCCTGCGTCCCCTCGTCGTCGGCGTCGAACGCGCGCAGCGGGTTGATGTCGATCCGCTCGCGGACGTCCTTCGAGAGGTCGCCCTCGTTTGCGCGCAGGTGGGCCCTCAGCTCATCGAGGTACTCGCGCCGGGAGTCGGGCGAGCCGAGGCTGCCGAGCCGCAGCTCGACCCCGGGGACGCCGAGCTCGGCGAGAAGGTCGGAGAGAAGCCCGATCACCTCGGCGTCGGCGAACGGCGAGTCGGTCCCGATCGCCTCGACCCCGATCTGGTGGAATTGGCGGTAGCGGCCGGCCTGGGGCCGCTCATGGCGGAAGAAGGGCCCGGCATAGAAGAGCTTCACCGGCTGGGCCAGTTTCTGCATCCCGTGCTCGAGGTAGGCGCGGCAGATCGGTGCGGGTCCCTCGGGCCGAAGGGTGACGCTGCGGCCGCCCTTGTCCTCGAAGGTGAACATCTCCTTGCGGACGATGTCGGTCGAGCGGCCTACCCCACGCTCGAACAGCTCGGTGTCCTCGAAGATCGGCGTCGCGATCGGCTCGTAGCCGGCGCGGGCGCAGATCGTCGCCGCG
>DASXBC010000081.1:0-6562 GCA_036406355.1 Solirubrobacterales bacterium
GGTGGTCAGGTTGAGGGCGAAGATCGAGATCGAGCCGAATTCGCTGGCGACGCGGAGGATGAGGAAGGTGCCGACGATCGCCAGCAGGCCGATCATCACCGGCAGCAGCGCCGCGACCAGGCTGCGGAAGAAGAGGAAGGAGAGCAAAAAGAGCAGCGGGAAGGCGAGCAGCTCGGCCCGTTTCAGGTCCTTCTCGACCTGGTCGTTGACCTGCTGCTGGGCGACCGCGGCACCGCCGACGACGACCCCGGGCCGGCCTTCGAGCTGTTCGGCGATGTCGGCGCCGCTTTCCTGCCACTCCTTGTCGCCGGTCGGCTTCAGCGCGACCGAGAGGTAGGTCTCGGTGCCGTCGTTGGAGACGAAGTCGGTCGAGCGCGTCGTGTAGAAGCTGCTGACCGACTGAACGTCGCCGCGGCGGCCGATTTCGCGTTCGAGCCGGGCCACCCTCGCCCGCGTCGCCGGGCTCGAGACCGGGGCGTGCTCGAGAACGACGACCACGCCCGGGACCCGGAGGCCGGCGTCCTGCAGCTGTTCCTTCGCCTTCACCGACTCGGTCGCCGGGTCGTCGGCCCCGTATGGGTCGAGCCGTTCGGCGACGGAGCTGCCGAGGGCGCCGGCGAGGAGGAAGAACGCGATCGCGATGAGGCCGATACGGCGGGCATGGCCATCGGCGAGCCGGGCGAGGGTGTCGAACATCAGCTGCTCCTTTCCTTGCCCGCCGGGGCGAGCAGTTGGGCTTCCATCCGCTCGCACCACTCGGCGAACCAGCGGTTGTACTCGATGCCCCCTCTGAGGACCATCAGAGCGAACTCGTCGCTCTTATCGATCACATTGGGCTCGATCGCGGCGAGGTCGTCGGCGAGCGCGGTGCGGTGCTCGCGCATCCGCCGCAGCGTCTCGGACGCCTCGTCGCGCTCGAGCACGCCGGAGAAGAAGAGCTTGAGCAGGCCTTCTTCGCGCATCTCGGACATCTCCGGGGGCTGCCGGAGCCACTCCTTCAGCCGCTCCATTCCGGCGTCGGTGATCGTGTAGACCGTCCGTCTGCGCTCGCCGCGGGGCGACTCGACGCCGGTGACGAGCCCCGCCTCGGAGAGGCGCTTCAGCTCCGGGTATATCTGGCCGTAGCTGGCCGCCCAGAATCGCCGGGTGGACTCGTCGACGGCGGCTTTGATCTCGTATCCCGAGCGCGGCCTCGTGCTCACCATCCCGAGGATCACGTAGGCGGTCGGGCTCAGCTCCATGGGTCATATATATCGCTCAGATATATCGCGGAGTGTGATTGCGATCACAGGTAGGCCGCCGAGGGGGATCGAGGTCGTCGAAGAACCGGCGCCCGCCGCCGGCTTCGCGCTGTTCACCGCCACGCGGGCGAATCAGTGCGTCGGCCTCCTCTCCTTCGACGAGGGGGAATGCGCGACGCCGAGCGCTCGACGGCCGCCTGACGCTGACTATCCTCAGCGGAATGGAGCGCGCGAGCCCGGAAACGGTGGTGATGAAGTTCGGCGGCACCTCGGTGGCCGGCGCCGAGGAGATCAAGCGCGCGGCGCGTCGGATCGTCTCCGCGCGCGAGGCCGGCAGCCGGGTCGTCGCCGTGCTCTCGGCGCGGGGCAAGACGACGGATGAGCTCGTCGCCCAGGCGATGGAGATCTCAGACCGCCCCGACTCACGCGAGATGGACATGCTGCTCTCGACCGGCGAGCGGATCTCGTGCGCGCTGTGCGCGATGGCGATTCACGACATGGGGCACAAGGCGATCTCGCTTACCGGCTCGCAGGCGGGGATCGTCACCGACTCCTCGCACACGCGGGCGAAGATCATCGACGTCCGCGCCAACCGCATCCGCGAGGCGCTCGACGACGACCGGATCGTCCTCGTCGCCGGCTTCCAGGGCGTCTCGACCGAGAGCCGGGACGTGACCACGCTCGGGCGCGGCGGCTCCGACACGACCGCGGTCGCCCTCGCGGCGGCCCTCGGCGCCTCGGTCTGCGAGATCTACACCGATGTATCAGGCGTCTTCAGCGCCGACCCCCGCATCGTCCCCGACGCGCGAAAGCTCCCGACCGCAAGCTACGAGGAGATGCTCGAGATGTCGGCCTCCGGGGCGAGGGTCCTGCAGCTGCGATCGGTCGAGTACGCGCGCAACCACGGTGTCCGGATCCACTGCCGCAGCAGCTTCGAGGACGGCCCCGGTACCCTCGTCGTCTCCGAGGAAGAGTCCGAGAAGGAGAGCATGGAGCAGCCATTCGTGACAGCGGTGACCCACTCCGACGGTGAGGCGCGGGTGACCGTGACCGGCGTCCGCGACGAGCCCGGGGTCGCCGGGCGGATCTTCACCGCGCTCGCCGACGCCGGGGTGAACGTCGACGTGATCATCCAGAACGAGCCGGTGGGCGACGATGCCCTGGCCGACCTCTCGTTCACCGTCGACCGCTCCGACCTGGCGACGGCGACCGACTCGATCGCCGCCCTCGGGGACCTCAGCCAGGGGGTGCGCACGGATGAGCGGATCGGCAAGGTCTCGATCGTCGGCGCCGGGATGCGGTCCCACCCGGGCGTCGCCGCGCGCGTCTTCGAGGTCCTCGGCAAGGAGGGGATCAACATCGAGATGATCTCGACCTCGCCGATCAAGATCTCGTGCGTGATCTCCGCCGAGCGCGTTCCCGACGCGGTCCGCGCGCTGCACGACGCCTTCGAGCTCGGCGAGGACGCGATCAAGCCCGAGGGCGAGGAAATCGCCACCCGATGAGCGCGAACGAGGGATACAGAGTCGGAGTCCTGGGCGCGACCGGCCTGGTCGGGACGACGATCCTCGAGCTGCTCGCCGATCGCGATTTCCCCGCGGTCGAGGTGGTCCCATTCGCGTCCGAGCGCTCGGTCGGCCGCGAGATCCCGTTCGCCGGCCGCACGCTCGAGTGCCGAGCCCTGAGCGATGACTCGATCCAGGGCCTCGACCTGGTGCTCTCCTCGGCCGGCGGGTCGGTCAGCGCCGAGTGGGCGCCGCGCTTCGTCGAGGCCGGCGCCGTCGTCGTCGACAACACCAGCCAGTTCCGGATGCGGGACGACGTCCCACTCGTCGTCTCCGAGGTGAACCCCGAGGCGCTCGAGGGGCACGCCGGGATCATCGCCAACCCCAACTGCTCGACGATGCAGATGGTCGTCGCCCTCAAGCCGCTCCACGACGAGGCGGGGATCGAGCGGCTGGTGATCTCGACCTACCAGGCGGTCTCGGGGACCGGCAAGGCGGCTATCGACGAGCTGCTAGAGCAGTCGCGGGCGGTCCTCGACGGGACCGAGGCCGAGAGCCGGATCTACCCGCACCAGATCGCCTTCAGCGCCATTCCGCAGGCCGGCAGCTTCGCCGCGGGCGACGATCACACCGACGAGGAGCGCAAGCTGATCAACGAGACGCGGAAGATCCTCGCCGACCCGGCGATCCGGGTCAGCGCGACCTGCGTCCGGGTCCCAGTCGTCACCGGCCACTCGGAGGCCGTCAACGTCGAGACCCGCGAGCCGCTCTCGCCGGAGCGGGCGCGCGAGCTGCTCGCTGCGGCCCCCGGGGTGACGGTGGTGGACGACCCGGCGGCCGGCGACTACCCGCTGGCGATCGAGGCTGCGGGACGCGACGACGTCTTCGTCGGCCGCATCCGCCGCGACCCCGGCAACGAGCGCGCGATCGACCTCTGGGTCGTCTCCGACAACCTTCGCAAGGGGGCCGCGACGAACGCGGTCCAGATCGCTGAGCTGCTCGTCGACCGCGGTCTGGTCGGCGTCCCGGTGGGCTAGGACCCGCGATGGACATCGGCTTCGGGGAGGCGGTGCTGCTCTTCGGCGGCCTGCTCGCGGTGGTCGCGGCGCTGTCCGGGATGATGCGTGGAACGGTCCTCTCCGCCTCGGTCCTCTCGGTCGGCCTGGGCATTCTCCTCGCCGCGTTCGGGGTGGTGACCGTCGATCCCCGCGACGACTCGATCGTCGAGCTGGTCGAGCTGGCGCTGATCCTCACCCTCTTCTCCGACGGGATGTTCGTCGAGCGCGAGCTGCTGCGTCGGCACTGGAGCCCGGTCGCCCGCTCACTGGTGATCGCGATGCCGATAACGATGGCGCTGCTCGCCCTGGCCGCCAAGGTCCTGTTTCCATCCCTCGGCTGGACCGAGGCCTTCCTGCTGGGGGCGGTGCTGGGGCCGACCGACCCGGTCGTCACCTCGGCGGTGGTGACCTCGCGGCTGGTGCCGAGCGCGGTCCGCCACACGCTCAACCTCGAGTCGGGCCTCAACGACGGACTCGCTCTGCCCTTCGTCCTCTTCTTCCTCGTGCTCGCCACCCCCGGGGGGGACGCCGGCAGCGAAGCCGCGAAGCTCTTCGGCGAGGCGCTGTTCGGCGCGGCCGTCGGCGTCGGCCTCGGGATCGCCGGCGGCCGCCTCCACCACCACCTCCCCGGCGGAGGCATCACCCCGCGTTACGAGGGCATCTACGCGATCGGGTTCGCGCTCGCCGCTTTCGGCCTCGCCGACGTCACGATCGGAAACGGCCTGATCGCCGCCTTCGTCTGCGGCATCGCGATGGGCGCTGCCGAGCACGACGTCCCCGGGGGCTTCGTCGAGTTCGCCGAGAACGTCAGCGCGATCACCCAGGTCCTGACCTTCTTCGTCTTCGGCGCGCTGATCGTCGCCACCGGCTTCCACCACAGCGTCCCGCCGCTGGTCGTTTTCGTCGCCTTCGCCCTGCTCGTCGCCCGCCCGGTCGCGGTGCAGCTATCGCTGGCCCGGACCGGGCTTCCGCGGCCGGAGAAGGCGTTCATGGCCTGGTTCGGCCCGAAGGGCGTTGCGTCGATGCTGTTCGCCCTCTTCGTCCTCAAATCGCACATCGGCGACGGCGAACTGGTCTTCGACATCGCCGCGATCGTGATCCTCTCCTCGATCGTCGCCCACGGGCTGACCGACACCGTCGGCGCCCGCTGGCTGGCGCGGCGGGTCGGGTTCGACCAGGGCTAGGCGGGGACCGCCGCGAGGCGCTCCTCGACCCACTCGGTCGAGGCGATGTGGCGTTTCATGCCGAGCTCCTTCGGCTCGGCGCCGAGCGCCAGGCCGACCAGCTGCGGCAGATGGAGGACGGCGAGGCCGAGGTCGCGGTTGACGATCTTGGCCGCCTCCGGCTGCTGCATGTCGAGGTTCAGGTGGCAGAGCGGGCAGGGGGTGACGAGGCAGTCGGCGCCGGCGTCGAGCGCGTCGCCGACGTGGGTGCCGGACTGGCGCAGCGAGGTCTCGCGGTTCATCGTGATCACCGGAAACCCGCAGCACTTCCTCGCCCCGTCATACTCGACTACCTCGCCGCCGAGGACCTCGATCACCTTCTCGAGGTAGATGTCGCGGTCGGGGTACTCGTCGTACCCGAGCCGCTCCTTCGGCCGGACCACGTAGCAGCCGTAGAACGGGCCGACCCGCAGCCCCGAGAGCGGCCGCACGACCTGCTCGCGCAGCTTCTCGAGCCCGTAGTCCTCGACCAGCAGCCAGAGGAAGTTTTTGTTGGTCCAGCCCTCCTTGCCCTTCTCATAGGAGAGGCCCTGCCCGCTCAGCACCTCGTTGATGTGGGCGCGGTAGGCGGAGTCGGCGTCGAGCCGCTGCTGGCACTCGGACTGGGCGCCCTGGCAGGTCGAGCAGATGTTCATCATCGCCAAGCCTGTCTGCTGGGCGAGGGCGAAGGTCCGCGCGTTGAGCGTGTCGGCGAGCTCCTGGTTGTGCTCGGCGATGATCCCGGCGCCGCAGCAGTTGGCGCGGTCGAGTTCGACCAGCTCGATCCCGAGCTTCTCGGCGACGATCGCCATCGAGCCGTGCAGCTCGGTCGTGAAGCCGCGCGAGACGCAGCCGGGCCAGTAAGCGAGCTTCATGCAGTCTCCTCCGCTCTGGTCTCGTCGGGCTCCGGCTCGACGTCCTCCTCGCCCGTGATGTAGATGTTGAACTCCTCGCGGTGGTCCTCGGCGTGGGCGTAGATGGCCTTGACCTCGTCCTGGGCGCCGTCGGGCAGCTTCGGGTGGACCCCCGGGATCAGCTTCGGCAGCGAGCGGGCCTTGCCCGTCTTGATCGCACGCAGCACGGTCGGCAGCGAGTTGAGCAGGCCTTTGATTGCGCCTTTCGTCGGTTTCAGCTTGCCTCTGATCCCCGGCGCGTAGGACTCCTGGATCAGCAGCGCCTCGTCGTTCGTCCCCTTCTTTTCGATCATCTTGACGAAAGCGTGGACGTGGTTGGAGCCGTTGTTGGGGTCCTGGACCTGCTCCTCGTCGGCCCTGCGGCGCAGTCGCATGATCTGGTCCATCGGCGCGACGCCCTTCGGACAGGCGTCGACGCAGCTGAAGCAGTGGGTGCAGTCGTAGATTCCGTGCGGGTCCTGCGCGAGGTCGTGGAGGCGCTCCCTTGTCTCGGCGTCGCGGGGGTCGCCGACGAAGCGGTAGGCCTTGGCCAGCGCCGCCGGGCCGATGAACTCGGGGTCGGCTTCCATCGAGAGGCAGGAGGAGACGCAGGCGCCGCACTGGATGCAGGCCATCGACTGGGTGATGTCGATCATCGACTCC
>DASXBC010000082.1:0-6439 GCA_036406355.1 Solirubrobacterales bacterium
CGCGAGATCGCGTCCGCCCATCGGACGGTGAGCGCCGACGTCCTCGGCCGCCGGGAGATGATCGAGAAGGAAATGGGCGGCCTCGTCGCGGTCAGCCAGGGGACGGCGGAGGAGCCGCAGCTGATCGTTCTGCGCTACGAGGGCGGCGGCTCGGGGCCGACGCTGGGCTTCGTCGGCAAGGGAGTCACCTTCGACACCGGTGGGATCTCTCTCAAGCCCTCGGCGGGGATGCCGGACATGAAAATGGACATGTCGGGCGCGGCCGCGGTCCTCCAGGCCGTCGCCGCGATCGCCGAGCTCGAGCTGCCCGTCGATGTCGTCGCGGTCATCCCCTCGACCGAGAACATGCCGTCGGGGACCGCGACCAAGCCCGGCGACATCATCACCCAGTACAACGGCAAGACGGTCGAGGTCAACAACACCGACGCCGAGGGCCGCCTGATCCTGGCCGACGCCCTTGCCTACGCGGTCGAGCTCGGCGCCGAGCGGATCGTCGACCTCGCGACCCTCACCGGCGCCGTCCTGATCGCGCTGGGATCGACCTACGCCGCGCTGATCTCCAACGACGACGAGCTCGCCGCCGAGGTCGACGGGGCCGGCGAGACGACGGGAGAGCTCGTCTGGCGACTCCCGCTCCACCCCGAGTACAAGGAGATCACCAGCGGACGGGTCGCCGACCTCGTCAACGCCTCCGAGAAGCGCAAGGCGGGGACGATCTACGCGGGCTCGTTCCTCGAGGAGTTCGTCGCTGGGACCCCCTGGGCCCACATCGACATCGCCGGCACCGCCTGGGACGTCGGCCGTCCCTACACGGGCGATGCCGCCAGCGGCTATGGGGTCCGGCTGCTGGTCGAGCTCGCGCGGCGGCTCTCCTCCTGACCCGCCTCCCGCTCTAGGTCGCGCCGAGGATCATGCAGGTCGAGGTGCCGGTGGCGAGCACCTTGCCACCGTCGACCGTGGTCAGCGTCGCCGCCGAGGTCGCCTGGCGGCGGCCGCGGTGGACGACGCTCGCCTCGCAGAGGACCCGGCCGGTGTCACGGGTGATCGGCCGCAGGAACTTGGACTCGAGCCCGAGCGAGGTGTACGCGACCCCGGCCGGCAGCGTCGTGTGGACCGCGCAGCCGAGGGCCGAATCGAGCAGCGTCGCCGCGTATCCGCCGTGGACGACGCCGATCGGGTTGTAGTGCTCCTCGCCCGGCTCGCCCTCGAAGAGGACCCGGCCCTCCTCGATCTCGACCGGGCGGAGCCGCATCACGACCGCGATCGGCGGCGGCGGGACCCTGCCCTCGACGACGGCGTTCATGTACTCGATGCCGGACATCGTCGCCCCCACGGCCGCCGTCGGCACCGGGTCCTGCCAGACGATCGTCCTGCTGCGGCTCGAGTCCGGGTCGGCCTCGGCGAAGGCCGCCGCCAGATCGGCGGCGGTCCCCTCGGGCACCGCCATCAGCGCGGCCGCAGGGTGTCGGTTGCCGCGGCGTCGGCCCGCCGGCGCCGCGCCGGGTACTGCAGGTCTGCGGTTATCTCTGCCTGGCTGATCGAGATCCGCGGTGCCTTCGACGGGAGTCTGTGCCTGTGTCTTGGAATCAGCCTCATACCTGGCCTCCAGTCGGCTCTAGGCTGGGTTTCATCAAACAACCCGACCCTACCCGAGTGAGTTGCTTGAAGCAACCCAATGTGCCAAGATCACAGAAGTGCTCCGCCACGACTACCCCGGTCAGACCTGCTCGATCGCCAAGGCGCTCGAGCTCGTCGGCGAGCGCTGGACCCTCCTGATCGTCCGCGACGTGATGACCGGCCACCGGCGCTTCGACGAGCTCCAGAAGAGCCTCGGTGTCGCCCGCAACGTCCTCTCGGCCCGGCTCCAGCGGATGGTCGAGGAGGACATCCTCGAACGGCGTCCCTACCAGGAGAGCCCCGAGCGCTACGAGTACTTCCTTACCGACAAGGGCCTCGACCTCTGGCCGGCTCTCGTCGCCCTGCTCGGCTGGGGCGACCGCCACACCGAGTACCCCGACGGGCCGCCGCTGCTCGTGTTCCACAAGGAGTGCGGCGGGTCGGTCAGCGACCGTGGCGTCTGCGAGCGCTGCGGCGAGACCCTGACCGCGCGCGACGCCCGCGCGGTCAGGGTCGGCGACGAGGCGCTGGCCGCCGGCCACTGAGCGTCCCTCACCCCTATGGTGTGTTCGACGGCGAACGCGCGAACGAGGAGGAGCGATGGCGACGGCGGCTGACCTTCAGGTCCGGGACAGGATTTTCATCGGCGGCGAGTGGGTCGAACCCGATGGCTCGGAGACGATCGAGGTGATCAACTCGACGACCGAGGAGGTCATGGGGTCGATCCCGGCTTGCACCGCCGCGGACGCGGACCGCGCCGTCACCGCCGCCAACGAGGCCTTCGACTCCTGGTCCCGCACCTCCCGCGAGGAGCGCGCGGGCTACCTCGGCGCGATCGCGGCAGGGCTCGGCGAGCGCTCGGATGAGATCGCGGCGACGATCGCCCAGGAGCTCGGGATGCCGCTCAAACTGAGCCAGATCATCCAGGCCGGCCTCCCCACCGGCCAGTTCGCGGCGATGCCGGGCCTGATGGAGGAGGTCCGCTGGGAGGAGGAGATCGGCAACTCGCGGATCCTGCGCGAGCCGGTCGGCGTGCTCGGCGCGATCACCCCCTGGAACTACCCGCTCAACCAGATCGCCGCCAAGGTCGCTCCCGCCCTCGCCGCGGGCTGCACCGTGGTGCTGAAGCCGAGCGAGGTCGTCCCGCTCAACGCCTTCATCCTCGCCGAGGTGGTCGAGTCAGCGGGGCTTCCCGCCGGCGTCTTCAACCTCGTCACCGGCACCGGCCCGGTGGTCGGCGAGGCTATCGCCGGCCATCACGGGGTCGACATGGTCTCCTTCACCGGTTCGACCCGGGCCGGCCGGCGGGTCTCGGAGCTCGCGTCGGCGACGGTGAAGCCGGTCGCGATGGAGCTCGGCGGCAAGTCGCCGAACGTGATCCTCGACGACGCCGACCTCGAGCGCGCGATCCCCGACGGTGTCGCCAAGTGCTACCTGAACTCGGGCCAGACCTGCAGCGCACTGACCCGGATGCTCATCCCCGGCGAGAAGCTCGACGAGGCCGAGAAGATCGCGGCCGCCGCCGCCGAGCAGTTCACCTGCGGCGACCCGTTCGAGGAGTCGACGAGGCTCGGCCCGCTGGTCTCAGAGACCCAGCGCGAGCGGGTCCGCGGCTACATCGAGAAGGGCGAGCAGGAAGGCGCGAAGCTGATCACCGGTGGCGTCGAGCCACCCGAGGGGCTTGACCACGGCTACTTCGTCCGCCCGACCGTCTTCTCCGGGGTGAAGCCGGAGATGACGATCGCGCAGGAGGAGATCTTCGGCCCGGTCCTCGCGATCCAGCCCTACCAGGACGAGGAGGACGCGGTGAGGATCGCCAACGACTCCTCCTACGGCCTCGCCGGCGGCGTCTGGTCGGCCGACCAGGACCGCGCGATCGCGATCGCCCGCCGCATCCGCACCGGCCAGATCGAGATCAACGGCGGCGCCTTCAACCCGATCGCCCCGTTCGGCGGCTACAAGCAGTCGGGCCACGGCCGCGAGAACGGCCGCTACGCGATCGAGGAGCTGCTGCAGGTCAAGAGCCTCCAGCTGTAGGGGATCCGCGCTGCGGGCCGACACCCCCGCCCATCCGCCGCCACCCGCTCGCGACACCCCATAGGCTCCCCCAGGTGAATTTCGAGCTCTCAGACGAGCAGCGGCTGCTGCGCGAAACGGTGCGGGACTTCGCGCGCAGGGAGGTTGCGCCGGTCGCCGAGGAGCTCGATCGGGAGAAGCGGTTCCCATACGAGATCGTTGAGAAGATGGGCGCCCTCGGGCTGATGGGGATCCCGTTCCCGCAGGAGTACGGCGGCGGTGGCGCCGACACCCTCTCCTACGTGCTTGCGGTCGAAGAGCTGGCCCGGGTCGACTCCTCGGTCTGCATCACGATGGCCGCCCACACCTCGCTCGGGACGATGCCGATCCACCTCTGGGGAAGCGACGAACAGCGCCGGGAGTGGCTGCCCGAGCTCTGCAGCGGACGCCGCCTGGCCTCCTTCGGCCTGACCGAGCCCGAGGCCGGTTCCGACGCCGGCAACGTCCGCACGACGGCGAGGCTCGAGGACGGCGAGTGGGTCATCAACGGCGCCAAGCAATTCATCACCAACTCCGGCACCGAGATCTCCGGCTGCGTCTCGATCACGGCCGTTACCGGCGAGTCCGACGGCCGCCGCGAGATATCGAACCTGATCGTCGCGACGGGAACGCCGGGCTATGAGGCGGGCGAGGCCTACCGGAAGATGGGCTGGAATGCATCCGACACCCGGCCGCTGAGCTTCGAGGACTGCCGGGTGCCCGAGTCGAGTCTGCTCGGACGCCGGGGCGACGGCTTCAAGAACTTCCTCCACATCCTCGACGGAGGACGGATCGGGGTCGCGGCGATGGGCGTCGGGCTCGCCCAGGGCGCGCTCGACGAGGCGCTCGCCTACGCCAGGGAGCGGGTCGCGTTCGGCCAGGCGATTTCGAAATTCCAGTCGATCCAGGCCAAGATCGCCGACCTCTCTGCTCAGATCGAGGCCGCCCGGCTGCTGACCTGGCGGGCGGCGCTCGAGAAGGACGCCGGCGGGTCGTTCACGCTCACCGCCGCCCAGGCCAAGCTCCTCACCGGCCGGCTCGCGGTGCGCGCGACCGAGGAGGCGGTCCAGATCCACGGCGGCTACGGCTACATCGAGGAGTACCCGGTATGCCGCTTCTACCGCGACGCCAAGATCCTCACGATCGGCGAGGGAACCGACGAGGTCCAACAAATGGTGATCGCCCGGCAACTCGGCTGCTGAACGCCGCTACCATTCCCTGCAGTTCGTGCGTTTGCCAGGGAGAGTCAGGGACCATTTCCGCCACAACGTGGTCGGCTACATCGCCCTCTTCTGCTTCGCGCTCGGCGGCACGGCGATCGCCCTCCCGGGCCGCAACAGGGTCGACACCGGCGACATCAAGAAGAACGCGGTCCGGACCTCGGACATCGCTCCCCGCGCGGTGACGGCGGCGAAAATCGCGCCCCGCTCGGTCGACGGCCTGCGCGTGATCGACCACTCCCTCACCGGCGAAGACATCGACGAGTCGACGCTCAACATCCGCCCGGCGCCGAACTCGATCGGGCCGACCGAGCTCGCCGACCGCCAGCGCCGTCTGGTGTTCCCCCCCGGGATGCTGGTCCCGAGCGGTGAAGACGTCAAGCTCGAAACCGTCGGGCCGTTCCCGATCGTCGCCTTCCCGAACAAAAACGGGTCCGCCTCGCTCGCGACCGACGTGCCGGGGAGCCGGATCGAAGGGACGAAGATGACGGTCCGGCTGGTCTGGAGCAGCATCGGCAGCGGAACCGTCTCCTGGGTCGTCACCTACAGCGTCGTCGGCCCGAGCGGAAGCGTCGAAGCCGCCCCGGCCTCGAACGACGAAGTCCAGGCGACGACGACGACCGGGACGCTGACGACCACGACCTTCGAAATCCCCCCCAGCGCCGCAGCCAACGGCGACATGCTCGGGGTGACCGTCGAACGCAACGGGACGAACATCAACGACACGCTCACCGATCCCGCCAGGCTGCACCTGGTCGAGATCGACTACATGGCAAACGGCTGAGAGGTCACCGACCCCTCCGCCCGTCCCGCGACCTCGGCGGCGCGGCCGACTCCCTCGCCGATCCCGTAATGACCGCAGATGGCGAGCTCGTGCTCGCGCAGCAGCGGCCGCGTCGGGTCGACGATCGGAGCGTTGCTCAGCGGAGCGCGTGCGTGGGCGGTCCAGACCCGGCCCGCGGCCGCGGCGCAATCACGCAGGGGAACCGCGACGAGGGTCGCGCGGCGGCGGCCGATGAAGCCACCCTGGTCGAGCGCGGCGATCAACCAGGCGGGAGAGCCGCTGGCGCTATCGACGTAGACGGCCTGGATGCGCCCGACAAGGGCGCCGCCGACCTCATCGAGCGCCCACCCGACCCAGGACACTGCCTCGTCGACAAGGATTCGCGCGTCGCTCATTCGCCGTTCTTGCCGAGCAACTCGGAGGCGGCACTGGCCGGGTCGAGCTCGCGGCTGACCACCCGCCGCAATAGCTCCGTGGTCTCGGGGTCCTCGGCGGCGGTCGCCTCGAGCCGGCGCCGCATCCGCGAGGCGGCTATCCCCAGCACCTCGTTGCGGAGATTGCGGGCCCGCCGCTCCTCGAGCGTGCCGGCGGCCTCGATGTGGGCACGGTGCTCGTCGATCTTCTCCGCCAGCTCGGCGACCCCCTCCCCGCGCGCCGCCTCGGTGCGGAGGATCGGGACGCTCCAGCCCTGCGGGTCCTGGGAGAGCGCGAGGACGCTGCGGACCTCGCGCACCATGGTGTCGGTCATCGGGTGGTCGGCCTT
>DASXBC010000083.1:0-9225 GCA_036406355.1 Solirubrobacterales bacterium
CCGCCAGCGTCTGGCTCGTCATCGTCCCCCGCGAGCCGAGCTCGACCGAGACCTTGGCCATCGTGTTCTCGTCGGGCGCCTCGACGATGGTGATGAAGTCGTACTGGCCGAGCGTCGCGTACTGGGCCAACACCTTGGCGCCGATCTGTTCGACCTCCTTGTTCACCTCGGCGACGCGGCCCGGGTTGTTCTTCAGGGTGCGAATGCCGTCAGCCGTCAGGTTGGTGAGCATCACGTACGTTGGCATGGGCTCTCTCCTCTCGCGGGGTTCGAGCCTACGTTACGCGAGGCCGGGCTCAGCCGTCGTAGCCGACGTGAACGTGATCGCAGTGGTCGGCGCGGGCAAAGGCCGGCCCCGGTCCGTCGACGTCGAAGCAGTAGATCAGCTCGGTCGGCATCGCCGGCGCCGGCAGCTGCGAGAGCGTGCGCGCCAGTTCGCCGCAGGGGGCGGTCGGGGCGGTGTCGGTGCAGGAGACTCCGTCGACGTCAGCGATGTCCATCGCCCGGCCGTAGTAGTGGTTGGAGATGTTGCCTTCGGAGGTGTACTCCGAGTGATCGGAGCGAAGGGCCGAGATCGTGATTTCGTGCGTCTGGGTGATCGCACCGAGCAGCCCGACGATCCGCGGGTCCATCCGGCCCTTTTCGAGGTCTTCCTTCTCGAGCTCGTTGGAGAGCGTCAGGTTGTTCCAGTTGATCGGCGCCATCACCACGTTCGGTAGGGCCAGAGTCCATTCGACCGTGCTCTTCTTGCAGTTGCCTTCGATCTTTTCCGCCTCGGCGAGGACCGCTTCGACGTACCACTCGGCCTGGTTGTGGCTGAAGATTCCGGCGCGAAGGCTGCCGCGCGACCAGATCATCCGCGCCAGGGTCGCGGCCGAGTCGGCGGGATCCTGGTGGCGGATCTTGCCGTCGCCGTCGCCGTCGACGGTGAAGCTCGCCCACTCGGTCCCGTCGAGGCCGAGCGGCCCACGCTGTTCCATTTCTTCCTGGCTCATCCCGCGTCCGAAGTCGGACTCGAGCAGCGCGACGGCCGCCAGCGCCCAGACCCCCCGTTCGCCGAGGCCGTAGCGGGCGGCGGCGGTCTGGAACGCGTCCATGTAGGCGGGCGGGATCCGGTCGCGCCACGGCTTCGCCGCCTGGCAGTCGAGCACTTCCAGTTTCGGCGCCAGGTCGAAGCCGGTTCCGGCGACGCCGTTGCCGAGCTGGCCGAAGCATTCGGCGTTGGAGAGGACCTCGGCGACGTACCAGTCGGCGTGGTTGTAGGAGTAGATCGCGCCGTAGGTGTCCTCCGGCATTCCCGCGGCCTTGAGATAGCTGGCGGCGGCGAAGATCGCGTCTTCTGGGTCGTAGGGGTCCTTGGTCCCGTCGCCGTTGGCGTCGACGCCGTACGTTTCCCAGGTCGATGGCATGAACTGCATCCACCCGATTGCGCCGGCGGAAGAGACGTTGAGGTTGGTGCCGAAGGCGGTCTCGACCAGGTTGATCGCCGCCAGCACGCTCGGGCCCTGCGGGCCCAGGCCGTAGGTGACCGCGGCCCGCTGGTAGATCGGGATCAGGGTTGACGGCACGCCCGCCGGCGCGCAGCTCGAGCTCGGGATCGAGGGGATCGAGAACGGCAGCGGTTCGCCGGTCGCGGTCACTCCGCCGACCGCTTCTTCTTCCGGTTCTTCGGTTTCCGCCGTCCCGCTTTCCCTCTCCGGCTCCTGCTTCGCGGTCTGCTTCGGCTTCGCGGTCACGCCGCCGCCCTTCGCCGCGGGAACCGGCGGCGCGGTCAGCGTGCTGCCCTGTTTCAGGGGGGGCTGCGGGGCCGGCGTCGCTTCAGCTTCCGGTTCAGGTTCGGGGGCGGGAGCCGGGGTCGTCACCGGGGCGGGAGCGACCGGCATCGGCGCCGGCGCCGCGGTCTGACTCGCGCTTTCCTGCGAGGGGGGAGGCCCTTCGGCCAGCGCGGTCGCCGCGGTCGGGACGAGGACCATCACGGCGACCGTCAGGATTCCGTAGAGCCCCTTCATCATCCCCTCACGTCGGTAACGACCCAGTCACCGTTCTGCTCTTCGATCTGGAGACGGAGCTCGCTCGTCACTCCGAGCCGCAGCAGCGAGACGCTGACCGTGTAGGCCGAGCCGCTGCGGGGGCCGGGGACGAGGTTCAGGACCTTGGCCTGGGGGACTTCGATTCCGGCGGGCTGACGCGGCGGCCGCTGCTCGAGGGCCGTCGCCAGGCGCGCGCTCGTCGTTTCGTCGAAGACTGCTTCGGTCCTGTCCGGCTTCTTGCCGATCTCGTAGTAGACGAAGGCCTCGGCAAAGCGACGGGCGACCCTCATCGCGCTCGGGCCGGCCGGCACCGGTTCCCCGGTTGCGCTGGTGGCGGCTGCGGTTTCGCCTTCGGATTCGGTGGCGGTCGTCCCCGTCGCGGAGGAGGAGAGAGTCCCGCTCGCGCCTTCTTCGGAACCGCCGACGTCGACGCCGGAGCCGACCCCGAACGATGGCGCGGCGCCTCTGAGGACCGTCTTCGCCGACGCTTCGGTCGGGACGACCGGCGCGCTCGTCGGCGCGGCGGGCTGGGTCGTCGCGACGACGGGCTCGGAGGAGCCATGGCCGCCGCCGACGGTGACGGCCGTGAACGCGATCAGCCCCAGGGCGAGAGCCGCGAGCGCCCCGGCACCGAGGAACTGGCTCGAGATCGAGGTCCGCTCCTGGATCGGCCAGATGACCCAGCGCTCGACGAGCCAGGCGACCCGCTCGAAGGGCCAGCGGAGAATCTCGAGATGGGGACGGACGCGAACGGAGGCGTCGCGGGCCAACTCGGCGCCGCGGTCGACCTGGTCGCGGGCCCAGTCAGAGCCCCGCCAGACGACCTGCTCCTCAACCGTGTGGGCGGCGGCACGCACCGGCTCGGTGGCAGCGGCCACCGAGGAGCGCAGGCGCTCGGCTCCCGGTTCGGCGTTGATTTGACGTTTTTTTTGCATCGGTTTTCGGGCCCGTGGAAGCATAAGTCGGAATTTCAGCCGCATTCCTGTAATCGAGACGCCTGGATTCTCCCTCTCAGGCCTAAACAGTCCTGAGGCTACGCGGCTGCGGCGACACGCTCGGACGCTTTCTCGAAGCTCAGTTCTCCGTCGGAGGCGTCGACCTGCACGACGTCCCCTTCCTGGAACTCACCCTCGAGGATCTTGAGCGCCAACTTGTCAACAAGCTGTTTCTGAATCACCCGCTTCAGCGGCCGCGCGCCGTAGGTCGGGTCGTAGCCGAGATTGCCGAGCAGTGTGCGGGCGTCGTCGCTCAGCTCGACCTCGATCCCGCGCTCGCGGACCCGGCCGACGAGCTGGCCGACCTGGAGCTCGACGATCCGGCCGATGTCCTGCTTCGAGAGGCGGTGGAAGATCACCGTGTCGTCGATTCGGTTGAGGAACTCGGGCTTGAAGGTCGCGGCGAGGACCTCTTCGATCTGCTCACGGATCTTTTCGTCGACCGACTCGGCGACGATCCGATCGCTGCCGACGTTCGAGGTCATGATCAGGACCGTGTTGGTGAAGCTGACCGTCCGCCCCTGGCCGTCGGTGAGCCTGCCGTCGTCCATGATCTGCAGCAGCGTGTTGAAGACGTCGGGATGGGCCTTCTCGATCTCGTCGAGCAGCACGACGGCGTAGGGCCGGCGCCGGACCGCCTCGGTCAGCTGCCCGCCCTCCTCGTAGCCGACATAGCCGGGCGGGGCGCCGATCAGGCGGGCGACCGTGTGTTTCTCCATGTACTCCGACATGTCGAGGCGGACGATCGCCTGCTCGGTGTCGAACATGAACTCGGCGAGCGCCTTGGCGAGCTCCGTCTTGCCGACCCCGGTCGGGCCGAGGAAGAGGAACGAGCCGATCGGCCTGCTCGGGTCCGAGAGGCCGGCGCGGGAGCGGCGCAGGGCATTGGAGACGGCGGCGGTCGCCTCGTCCTGGCCGATGACCCGCTCGTGCAGGCGCTCCTCCATGTGGATCAGCTTCTCGACCTCGCCCTCCATCAGGCGGCTGACCGGAATCCCGGTCCATTTGGCGACGACCTCGGCGACGTCCTCCTCGGTCACCTCGTCGGCGAGCATCGAGCCGCCGGACTCGTGCAGCGCCGCCAGCTTCTCCTCGCCCTCGGCGACCGCCTTCTCGAGCTCGGGGATCTCGCCGAACTGGATTTCGGCCGCGCGCTCGAGGTTGGCCTCGCGGTTGGCCCGGTCGAGCGCCACGTTCGCCTCCTCGAGCTTTCCCCGCCCCTCCTGGATCGTCTCGATCGCGTCCTTCTCGTTCTGCCAGCGCGCCCGCATCTCGGCGGAGCGCTCGCGCAGCTCGGCGAGCTCGGACTCGAGCGCCTCGAGCCGCGCCTTAGAGGCGTCGTCGCTCTCCTTCTTCAGCGCCTCGCGCTCGATCTCGAGCTGTTGTTCGCGCCGCGCGACCTCGTCGATCTCGGTCGGCACCGAGTCGATCTCGATCTTCAGCCGCGACGCGGCCTCGTCGATCAGGTCGATGGCCTTGTCGGGGAGGAAGCGGTCGGCGATGTAGCGCTCGGACAGGGTCGCCGCGGCGACGACGGCGGAATCGGTGATCCGCACGCCGTGGTGGTTTTCGTAGCGCTCCTTGAGCCCGCGCAGGATCGCGATCGTGTCGTTGATGTCGGGCTCGCCGACGAGGACCGGCTGGAAGCGCCGCTCGAGCGCCGCATCTTTCTCGATGTGCTTGCGGTACTCGTCGAGGGTCGTCGCGCCGACGGCGCGGAGCTCGCCGCGGGCGAGCATCGGCTTCAGCAGGTTGGCGGCGTCGACCGCGCCTTCGGCGGCGCCGGCGCCGACGATCGTGTGGAGCTCGTCGAGGAAGAGGACGATCTGGCCGGAGGCGTCCTGGACCTCGGTGAGGACGGCTTTCAGCCGCTCCTCGAACTCGCCGCGAAATTTCGAGCCGGCCAGCAGGGAGCCGATGTCGAGCGCGATCACCCTCCGGTCGCGCAGGCTCTCGGGAACGTCGCCGTCGACGATCCGCTGCGCGAGCCCCTCGACGATCGCCGTCTTGCCGACGCCGGGGTCGCCGATCAGAACCGGGTTGTTCTTCGTGCGACGCGAGAGGACCTGGATCACCCGGCGGATCTCCTCGTCGCGGCCGATCACCGGGTCGAGCCTGCCCTCACGCGCCTCGGCGGTCAGGTCGCGGCCGAATTTCTCCAGCGCCTGGACGCTGTCCTCGGGGTTCGGTGTCGTCACCTTGTGCGGGCCCCGCACCTCCGCCGTCGCCTTCTCCAGCGATCCCCGGTCGGGGAGGATGTCGGCGACGCCGGAGCCGCCGTCGGCCAGCGCGAGGAGCATGTGCTCGGTCGAGATGTACTCGTCGCCGAGCCTCGCCATCTCCTTCTCGGCGGCTTGAAGCACGGAGATGAGCGCCGAGGAGGGCCGCGCATCCGGCCGCTCGTCGCCGCTCACGGTCGGCAGCGCCGCGACCGCCTCGTCGGCCCGAGCCCCGATCGCGCCGACGTCGCCGCCGAGTCTCTGCAGGATCGGGACGACGAGGCCGTCCGCCTGTTCGAGCAGAGCGGTCAGCAGGTGGGCGGGGGCGACCTCAGGATTGCGCCGCTGGCTCGCCAGCTGCTGGGCTGCGGCAACCGCTTCCTGGGACTTGACCGTGAATCGATCAGGCTGCACTGGTCATCCGATTGTAAGAGCGGGCGCCGGGCTAGCCGGCGGCCTCCGCGCTCCGCATGCCGCTTATGGCCCAGGCGCTGAGCAGCGCCAGCAGGCAGACCACGACGGCGTAGGTGAGGGCGATCTGTGCCGACAGCCCGGCGAGCAGGTCGCGGTTCGTGTTGAGGACCAGGGTCAGCGGATTGACCCTGGCGACGTGGGAGATCCAGCCGACGAGCAGCGCCTGCGGCACGTAGACCGGGGTCAGGAACAGCAGGATGAAGACGGGGAACTGCATCAGCGGGCCGGCCTGGAGCGTCCGCAGCCGCAGCGCGACGCCGCTGGCGAAAAGCAGCGCGACGGTGTTCACGATCAGGCAGAGCAGATAGAGGGCGACGACCTCCGCCGCGTTGCCGCCGATCGTCATTCCCGCCAGCAGCGCGACCGAGGTGACGACCGACCAGGTGACGAGGACTCTGACCAGCGCGGTCATCGCGTAGCCGCAGATGATCGCCGTTCGGTGCCGGGTCGCGAGCAGCATCCGCCGTCCCATCCCGAACTGGAAGTCGGCCGCGATCGAGAACCCGGTGAAGACCCCGCCGAGTGCCGAGGACTGGAGCAGGACGAACCCGAAGACGAAGGTCGTGTAGCCCTCGGGGTAGTGGAAGCTCGGGGTCTGGCTGACGGCCGAGAGGCCGCCGCCGAACGCGGCGAGGAAGAACAGCGGGAAGATCAGCGCCGGGAACAGCAGCGCCGGGTTGGTGAAGACGTTGTGGAGGCTGCGCCAGGCGACGCCAAGGGCTGCCGAGCGGTAGGCGCGCCGGCCGCTCATGTCCTCACCATCCTGTTGCGCAGGGCCAGCGATGAGATCGTGATCGAGAATGCGATCAGGCAGATCGCGATCCCGAACGCGAGGGCCAGCGCTTCGACGTCCCAGCCGGTGACCATCAGGCTGCGCACGCCCTCGATCAGGTAGCTGACCGGGTTGATCGTCGCGACCGTTCGGAACCACTCGTGTTCGATCAGGTTCCGCGGCATCGAGATCGAGCTGAAGAAGAGGAGGATGAACAACAGCGGGAAGCTGCCCTGCACCGCCTCGCCGGAGCCGGTGCGGATCGCCATGAACATCCCGAGCCCGCCGAACCCGATCGAGATCAGGATCGAGAGGGCGAGGAGGACCGGAACGCCGAGCGGGCCGGCGGCGAATCCGGCGCCGGCGATCAGCCCGACGCTGAGGTAGACGGAAGCCTGGATCAGGCCGATCACGACCAGGCCGCCGAGCTGTCCGGCGATCAGCGACGAGCCCCGCATCGGTGTCAGCGAGAGGCGATTGAAGAATCCGTTCTCGATGTCTTCCGCCAGCGACTGCCCCGAGTTCATCGTCGCGAACAGCGCGCCCTGGATGAACGGGACGGCGAGGACGAAGGTGAGGTAGGAGTCGGTGGGGAAGCCGGGGATCTTTGTCGCCTGGTGCAGCCCGGCGCTGTTGACCGCGAGCAGGAAGAGCGGGAAGACGAGGCTGCTGACGATCATCGCCGGCTGGCGGAAGGTTCGCACCACCGCCCGCCCCGCCAGCGACGTGACCTGGACCGTCGCGGCGCTCAAGCTGCCGCCTCCTCGAGCGGCTGTTCCCCGGTCGGCATCTCGCCGCCGTCGCCGGCGCCCTCGAGGTGGCGGCCGGTCTTCTCGAGGAATACGTCGTCGAGGCTCGGTGCGTGAAGGTCGATGTTCGCGATCCGGAGGCCGTCGGCGTCGAGCGCGCGGACGATGTCGGTCAGGGCCTCGGCGCCGACCTCGAGCCGGACCGCGACCGTGTCCGGCGCCGACGGGACACGCTCGCCGAAACGCTCGAGGACCGCGAGGACCTGTCCGCACTCGTCGGGCTGGTTGGGGGTGACCTCGAGGCTCGGTCGTCCGATTTCGGATTTGAGCGCCGCGGGCGTGCCTTCGGCGACGATCGTGCCATCGTCGATGATCCCGACCCGGTCGGCGAGCTGGTCGGCCTCCTCGAGGTATTGCGTGGTGAGGAAGACGGTCACGCCCTCTTTGGCCGCGAGCCGCGACACCTCGTCCCAGAGCGCCGCCCGGCTCTGCGGGTCAAGGCCGGTCGTCGGCTCGTCGAGGAACAGGACCCGGGGACCGTGGACGAGGGCGAGCGCGAGGTCGAGTCGCCGTTTCATCCCGCCGGAGTAGCCGGCGACCTTGCGATCGGCGGCGTCGGCGAGGCCGACCCGCTCGATCAGAGCGTCGCCGCGGGCGACCCGCTCCTCGCGGGGAAGGCCGTGGAGGGCGGTCTGCAGCCGCATGTGCTCGCGGGCGGTCAGGTGGGGGTCGAGCGCCGCTTCCTGGAGCGCGGCGCCGATCGCCGCCCGCACCGCGGGCCCTTCGCGGACGACATCGTGGCCGGCGACCCGGGCGCCGCCCGCGGTCGGCGGCAGCAGCGTCGTCAGCATGTGGACGGTCGTCGACTTTCCCGCCCCGTTCGGGCCGAGGAAGCCATAGATCTCGCCGGGGTCGACTTGAAGGTCGATCCCGGCGACCGCGAGGGGGCCGTTCTTGAACTTGCGGGTGAGCCCTTCCACTTCGATGTTGTTCGCCATCAGGCTCCTCCCCTGTCTTCGAGCTCGGAGGCGCGCTGCCGCATCCGCTCGAGCTCCGATTTCATGCGCTCGACCTTCCTTTCCAGCTCCAGCACCGTCTCGACCCCTGCCAGGTTGAGGCCCTGCACGGTGGTCATCTGCTGGATCCGTCGCAACAGCTCGACGTCACGCTGAGAGTAGAGGCGCGTGTTCTTCGGCGACCGCTTGGGCTCGATCAGGCCCCGTGCCTCGTACATCCGCAACGTCTGAGGGTGCATCTGCGCGAGCTCGGCGGCGACCGAGATCATGAACACCCCGCGCTCGGAGTCGATCGAAGCTTCGAGCCGCCGCGTCACCCGACGGCCATCGGCGCCGGGGGCGCTCATCGTCCGGCCTCCCGCAGCAGCTCGGCGCGGGGATCGTCGCCGTTCAGCGCCTCGGCCAGGCTCTCGACCGCCTCGCGCTGCTCCTTGCTCAGCTTCTGGGGCAGCTCGATCTCGAGCCGGTAGCGGATGTCGCCGCGCCCGCGCCCGCCGCGCTTCGGCGCACCCTCCCCTCGCAGCCGCTGGATCGTGCCGTGACGGGTGCCCTGCGGGATCTTGATCTTCTTCGTGCCGTCGAGGGTCGGGACCTCGATCGTCGCGCCCTGCATCGCCTCGGCGACGGTGATCGGCACCGTCACCTCGAGGTTGCCGTCGTCGAGACGTTTGAAGACGGGCGACGGGGTGACCCGGGTGACGACGTAGAGATCGCCGGGCTCGCCGCCGCGCGGCCCGGCCTCGCCCTTGCCGGCGAGGCGGATCCGGGTCCCGTCCCTGACTCCGGCGGGGATGTTGACCCGGTAGCGCTTGGCCTGCTGGGTCAGGCCCGATCCGCCGCAGGTCGGGCACGGGTCCTCGATGATCTGACCGGAGCCGCCGCACTGGGGGCACGGCTGGCTGATCGAGAAGAACCCCTGGCTCTGGGAGTCGATCCCGCGTCCTTCGCAGCGCGAGCAGGTGACCGGGGT
>DASXBC010000084.1:0-14829 GCA_036406355.1 Solirubrobacterales bacterium
CCCCGCCGATGGCAGTGTGACCGTACGGGCACGTGAAGCGGCCGGCGAGATCGAGATCGAGGTTGCCGATGACGGCGAGGGAATCGGCCGCCCGGACGCCGAGCGCGTCTTCGAAGCCTTCTACCGAGGCGACGAGTCCCGAAGTGAGGAGGGCTCGGGCCTTGGCCTCGCTGTCTGCCGGGCGATAGTCGAAGCACACGGTGGCCGGATCTGGCTCGACGGCGCACCGCCCGGGACACGGGTGCGCTTCACCCTCCAGGACTGATCGAGATCGAGCCGCCGATCCCCGATCACAGCCGCGTTGTCCGGCGGTATAGCCAAGGTTCGGTTCATGCGCAGTCGCTACCGAGCCCATCTTCAGGCGGCCGTCGCGACCAGCGCGGCTCCCTACGGCTACACCCTGACGATCTGGACCTCCGGAGCGGTCACCACTCACGCGGAAGGACTGCCGACGACTATCGATGCCCTGCTCTTTTTGGCCGGGGCGGTGGCCGGCTTTGCGCTCGTCGGTGCGGGCGCGCATGGCAGTGCGGTCCGCGTCTTTCGCAATCCCGAAGAATCCGCGGTTCGGCTCTGGGGCGGCTTCCATATCCCATCGGTCGCGGTCGCGATCGCCGGCTCGAGCATCGTCGTCGCGCTCTTCAGCGGTCCGGTCGTCTGGCCCCTGGTCGGCTTCTTTGCCACCTCGATCTACCTGCTCGGGATCGCCGCCCAGTTCACGATCGCCGATGTCAGCGATCGCGCCGGCCGCCCCGAGTAACTCAAGCCTCCCTCGTGGGATCGCCGCACCCGAGCCGTTTGCGCCCCGGACGTTCGGCGCTCGCGACTGGCTCATCCCCTCACAGAACCCCGCCGCGCAAGGTTTGTCAGCCTCGCAAGTGATCCATCGTCGAGCTCTATTAGATTCCCTCGAGATATCCGCCGCTAGGATTTGGCTTGTTAGAGCCCCGGAGGGGTGCCGAAGCGGCTTATCGGGGCAGTCTCCAAAAACGTTGGCCGTCACAGGGCGGTTCGTGGGTTCGAATCCCACCCCCTCCGTTTGAAACGCCGGAAATGGATTGCACCCTGCCTGCTCGCGCTCGGCGCGATTGCCGGCTGCGGCGGCGGCTCCACCGCCGTGGTCGAACCTGCTCCGAACCCCGCGCCCCTCGATCGGATCGCCGAAGAGCAGCCGCCACACCCGAGCCATCTCGACGTCGCGACCCCGGCGCAGGAGGCGGCGGCGAAGCGCGAAGCGGCGGAAGCCAAGGCCAGGAAGGCGCAGGCGCGGGAACCGGCGCCCGAACCGGCGCCTGAACCGAGCGAACCTCCGCCGCCGGGCTCGCTGCCGCCCGCCTCGGCCGGCAGCAACGGGTCCTACACGCCGCCGCCGCCGTCGAAACGGAAGCTGATCACGCCGAAGACGATCGAACAGTTCGAGCGCCAGGAAGCGCAGGGCAGGGCGGTCCTCCTCAGCGGCATCGCGCTGGCGCCGCCGAGCGCGCCGGCAAGGATCAAGGCGGCGATCAGCGCCGCCAACGAGATCGTCGGCCGTCCCTACATCTGGGGCGGCGGGCACGCCTCCTGGTACTCGCCGGGATACGACTGCTCGGGGGCCGTCAGCTTCATGCTCGGCGGCGGCGGCTTCCTCGAAGCGCCGCTCGACTCGACCGCGCTCGAGTCATGGGGCGCGCCGGGCCCCGGCAGGTGGATCACCGTCTACGCCAACGCCGGCCACGCCTACGCGGTGATCGCCGGCCTGCGCTGGGACACGGTGGGCGATGCCGCCGGGACCGGGCCCCGCTGGCACGCGGCGCTGCCCTATCCCGAAGGCTTCGTCATTCGCCACCCGCCGGGCTTCTAGCCGTCGGTTAGGCTGCTCGGACCGCACCAGGACCAGCGATCGGAGGACCCCCATGAGCGCGACCGGCCAGGAACAGACCCCGCTCGATCAGGTGCGTGTCGCCGACCGCGAAAACTTCGAGGACGGCCCCCCGCACGAGCTGTTCCGGCGACTTCGGGGCCAGTGCCCCGTCCACTGGACTTCGCGGATCACCGAGTTCCCCGACGAGGACGGCTTCTGGTCGGTCACGACCGCCGACGACATCCACGAGGTCAGCCGCGATTGGGAGACCTACTCCTCCGAACGGGGCGGATTCACCGCGCTGAAGAACTCGATCCTCCCGCTCGAGCTCCAGCAGGCGATGTTCATCGGGATGGACCCGCCCAAGCACGATCGGATCAAGGCTCTCTTCCAGCAGGGGTTCACGCCGAAACGGATCGCCCAGCACGAGGGGGCGATCCGCGCGATCGCCATCGACGTGCTCGAGCGGGTCGAAGGGCGCGAGGTATGCGAGCTGGTCAACGACGTCGCCCAGCCGACGGTCGCGCGCGTTATCGGGACCTTCATGGGCCTGCCGCCGGAGGACGACGAGATCTGGGCGAGGTTGATGAACACGATGCTTCAGGCGGGCGACCCGGACGCGACCCCCGAGGGGGCGCAGACGGTGATGGAACGCGACGTGCCCGAGGTCTTCGAGCGCTGCGGCCGGCTGATCGCGGAACGGCGTGAGAACCCGACCGACGACCTCACCAGCGTTCTCGTCCACGCCGAGGTCGAAGGGGCGCGGCTCGAGGACCACGAGATCGTGATGGGGTTCGTGCTGCTGATGGCGGCCGGCAATGACAGCACCAAGGCGACCTACTGCAGCGGTATGCGAGCGCTGATGGAAGACGACGAGCAGCGGGCGATGGTCGTCGAGGACCCCTCCCTGGTCCCCTCGGTGGTCGAGGAGGCGCTGCGGATGTTCCCCGCCTTCGGCCACTTCGCCCGCACCGCGACCACCGACACCGAGCTGCACGGGCAGGCGATCAAGGAGGGCGAGAAGCTGGTCATGTGGTACCCGTCGTCGAACCGCGACGAGACCCGCTACGAGGACCCCGATCACTTCGACGTGAAGCGCAATCCCGAGCACCAGGCGTTCGGCGCCGGCGGTCGCCACTTCTGCCTCGGCACGGCGCTGGCCCGCCTCGAGCTTCAGATCATGATCGAGGAGACGTTGGCGAGGTTCCCCGAGATCGAGATCGCCGACACGCCGACGTACGTCCAGTCGCCCTTCGCCAATCAGCTGAAGACGCTCGAGGTTCGGCTCAACGGGAGCTGACTAGCTGGCCCTGATGCCGCCGAAGACGGCGAGCTCGAGCCACTTCCAGTGGCAGGCGACGTGGTCGAAGCCCGCCTCGCGCAGCCATCGGAGCTGGTCATCGAGCGGGGCGAGCTGATCGGACGGGTCCTGCCGGCGGATGTCGAACCCGAACGCGCGCTGGCTCATCTCGTGGAGCTCTTCGGACGGCGACGCGACGCAGTCGAGGTTGTAGAAGGCTCCGCCGGCGGCGAGCAGCTCGAAGACCTCGCGACAGAGCGAGCGCTTGCGCGCGTCGGGGAGGTGGTGGATCGCGAGCGAGGAGACGACCAGATCGAACCGGCCGAGATCATCGCCGAGCGCGTCCATCAGGTCCCGCTCGGCGAACTCGATGCCCTCGTCCTCGCCGAAGCGGGTGGTCGCCGCGGCGACCATCGCCGGCGAGAGGTCGATGCCGAGGGCCTCGACTCCGGGGCGCTCGGCGGCGATCGCGGCGAGGAGATGCCCTTCGCCGGTGCCGAGGTCCAGCACGCGGTCGACCCGCTCCGGGACCAGATGATCGACGAGCAGCGCCTCGGCGTCAGGCGCGTGGGGGAGCCGCTGGCGACGCGAGGGCCAATCCTCGACCCGCTCGCTCTCCAGCCACTCGCGCCCGCTCATCCGACTGCACCCCCTTCGGCCGACCTCAGATGGAGCGCCAACTCTTGCACGAAGGTCGGTGAGCGCTGGACGAAGTGACCGCCGCCCTCGACCCGGAGCCGGGCGCCGCCGAGCCTCCCGGCGAGGGCGTCGCAGATCCGCTCCTGTCCGCGGGAGTGGCAGCCGGAGGCGATCAGGGAGGGGATCCCGGCCCGCGCGATCGCGTCGAGATCGGGCCGAGCGCCGCCCGGCAGCCTCCCTCCCTGGGCGCGGCGCACCCAGTTCCGGATGCGCTCGGGAAGCGGCCCGTCCGGCACCTCCTGGACCCCCGCGATCCGCAGGAACTCCCGCAGCGCGGCGGGATCGGCGTCGAGGCCTTCGGTGAGGAACGCGTCGCCGAGCCGCTCGAGCTCCTCGACGTCGGGGTCGCCCTCGACGATGCTGAAGAGGGGCGGCTCGACCAGGGTCAGCGACCTGACCCGCTCGGGGTCGGCGGCCGCCGCGAGGAGCGCGCCGAGGCCGCCGTAGGAGTGGGCGACCAGGTGGGTGCGCGGCTCGAGCAGAGGCGCGAGGTCGAGCGCGTCCTGGTCGAAGTCGTGGCGCCCGGGCGGGCTCGGCGGATAGCCGCGCCGGTGGGCGGAGACCAGGGTCCACTCCGACGCGAGCGGGGCGAGGGACTCCCACGTCCCCGCCGGGCTCGCGCCGCCGTGGACCAGCAGGACGGGTGGCCCGCTGCCGGCGCGGGTCACGGCGATCGCGGCCATCGGTCGAGCCTCCTAACGGGGGACGCGGCGCGCCAAGTGATGGGCGGAGATGACCATCCCGGCGTTGAGATAGAGGCGGTGTGCGTCGGCTCGATCGAGGCCGACGCCGGAGTCGAGGTGAAGCTGGTCGCAGCCGAGCCTCCCAGCCTCCTCGAGGAGCCAGCCCAGCAGCGCCGAGCCGTGGCCATGCCGGCGCGCCTCCGGCCGGGTCGAGAGGTCGTCGACGTAGAGGAAGCGGCCCCAGGCGATGCTGTGGCCGAGGCGAAAGCCGGCGACCGCGGCGGCGCGCTCCTCGCCGTTCTCGAAGGCCGCTGCCAGCCGGTAGCCCTCGGGCCGCTGAACCTCGTCGACCCGGCGGACGAAGGCGTCCTCGTCGGCGAGGTCGGTGCGCAGGGCCCGCATCGCCTCGAACGCAAGGCCGGTCTCCGGCGGCAACAGCTCGCGGACCACGGCGCGGATCCTAGAGCGATGCGCGGCGCGCGCTCCGCGCTTCCCAGCGGGTGACGCCGCCGAGCGCCAGCCGGTAGAGGGTCCGCGAGGCCGGGAGTCGGTAGTCGCGCCGGGTGTGGGGGGCGTAGAGGGCGATACCGCCCGCGTCCCGATCGACCTCGAGCCAGCCGGTGTGTTTGCGCTGGGTCTGGCCGACCGCGGAGGGGCTGAACTCGTGCGCGGTGAGCCCCGCTCGGCGCGCCCCCGGCGGCGCCGATCCCGACGGCAGCCGCAGCCGGATGCCGCTGCCGTCGGCACCGAGGACGTCCACCGGGACGACGACCGGGAAGCCATCGGCTCCGATCCAGCCGGCGAGCCGGTGCGGGAGCGCCCCAGCGCGGCGGGCGGCGCGGCGGGGATCGAGGCGCGGCCCGGTGCCGTTCGCCGGCGGCCGCTGGGAAGCGGGCGGCTCAGCGGGGAGGGGCGCGCCGTAGGTCGTCGCCTCGCCCTTGCAGGCGAGGTCTGGCCAGACCACGACCCGCTCGACATCGATTCCGATCTCGACCCGCGTCGCGTACTCGCGCTGCCACCGCCGCCATCGGGTCGGGGCCTCGCGCCAGGGCTCGAACCGCTCCCAGCGCTCGGCGATCGTCGCCGGGTAGTCGGGGATCGGAGCTGAGAGCGACGCGACGCCCTGGACGAGGACGTACTCCGGCCGGCGGCTCAACCCGTGACGGCGGGAGTGGAAGGCGAGCGCGACTTGCGGATCGCGCCCGATCCGCTCGAGCTTTCTCCGCGCTCCGACCGAGCTGTTGACCGCGTTCAGCGTCCCCGCGGCGCGGTCGCGGTCGACGGCGTAGTTGTTCACCGGCAGCAGGACGGCGCCGGCGGCGGGGGTCGCGTAGGCGAGGACGACGACCAGGTCGCCGCCGAGGATCTCGTCGACCTCGTCGCTCCAGAGGTCCATTGGCCGACGAACCTTACCAAATGGTCGTTTGGTAAGGTTCGGGCGTGGCGACCGCGACCAGAAGGCGGCGGCTGAGCCCCCAGCGGCGGCGGGAGATGATCCTGGCCGGGGCGACTGAGCTCTTCGCCGAGCACGGATACGACGGCACCTCGATGGGGCAGATCGCGGAGGCGGGCGGGATCACCCCGGCGGTCATCTACGACCACTTCCCGGCCAAGTCGGAGCTGGCGATCGAGCTGCTCGAACGGCACACCGAGGAGCTGCTCGCCAAGGTGGGGGACGCCCTGCGGGAGGCGGGACCCGAGCCCGCGCACCTGATGAGGGTCGGCGTCGACGCCTTCTTCCGCTATGTCGAGGAGCACCCGTTCGCCTGGAGAATGATGTTCCGCGACCCGCCGAGCGATCCCGAGGTCGCCGCGGCCTACCGGCGGCTCGACCGCCGCGCCACGATCGGGATCGCCGCCTTCATCGAGCTGGGGGCGGACGGCGCGCTCGCCAGCTTCGAGGACCCGAAGCTGGCGGCGGAGATGTTCGCCGAGGCGGTGAAGGGAGCGCAGAACGGCCTCGCGTCCTGGTGGTACGAGCATCCGGGCATTCCCCGGTGCGAGGTGGTCGAGCGGATGCTCGAGCTCTCCTGGGCCGGGCTCGAGCGGACCGCGCGGGGCGGTCGTGCCTAGTCGGATCGACGACGGCCGCCTGCTGCGGGTCCTGGCGGTCGCCCATGCCGCCGTCGGCCTCGCCTTCTTCCGCGCCGAGATCCGCTCGATCGCCGGCGACGGGGTCCTCGCCGCGGTCCCGCACCGCGGCCCGCGGGCGACCGCGTTCTGGTTCCTGGTCCCGTCGCCGCTGGTCTGGGTCATCGGCCGGCTGGTCAGCCGGGCCGAGGAGGCGGGGGACTGGGAGGCGGTGCGGCGCGCCCACGGCGCGAGCCTGGCGAGCGCCTCGCTCGCAGCCGCCTGCATGCCGGTGTCGGGGTTCTGGGGTTGGCTGGCGATTTCGGCCCGTGGGCTCTGGCGGGCCCGGGGCCGAGGATGAGCTGGCTGCCCGAACCGAGCCGGGACGGAGCCTGCCTCGTGACCGGAGCCGGCTCCGGCATCGGGCGGGCGATCGCGAGCCGGCTGGCGAGGAACGGCCACAATGTCGTCCTCATCGGCAGGCGAGAGGAGCGGCTGCGGAGCCTGGCGGGCGATCTCTCCTCGCCGGCGGTCCGGGCCGAGTGGATCGGCTGCGATCTCGCCGATCCCGATGCGCTCGGGGGGCTCCCCGAGGAGGTCGAGTCGCGTGGCCTCCGCGTCGACGTTCTCGTCAACAGCGCCGGGATCGGCAGCCATGGCCCGTTCACGGGCCTCGACCCGGTGCGCGAGGTGGAGCAGGTCCGGGTCGCCTGCGAGGCGGTCGTCGAGCTCTGCGGCGCGTTCGTGACGCGGATGGCCGCCCGGCGCCGGGGCGCGGTCATGATCGTCTCCTCCGGCCTCGGGTTTCAGCCGGTCCCGAGGCAGGCGACCTACGCCGCCGGCAAGGCCTTCGCGATCTCCTTCGGCGAGGCGCTGCACTCCGAGCTGCGCCGCGATCGGGTGGCGGTGTCGACGGTATGCCCGGGCCCCGTCGAAACCGGGTTCTTCGCCGCCAACGGGCCGAACCCGGCCCAGCGCCTGCCGCCTTTCATGTGGCAGAGCGCCGACCAGGTCGCGGTCGCGGCGATCGACGGCCTCGAGCGCAACCGTCGCCTGGTCGTCCCGGGGATGCCCGTCCGCGCCCTGTTCTCCGCCTCGCGCCTCGCCCCGACGGCGCTGCGCCGGCGCGTCATCGCCCACGCCCTGCGTTAGCGCCCGACCTGGGGCCCGGCGGGCGTCGGGGCGGCGCAATAGCGTGGCTCCGGGATGCCCTCCTGGCTGACGATCCGCCGCCTCTGCATCGCCTCGCTGGTCGGCCAGCTGCTCTGGGTCGCGATCGTCGCCGTCGCCGGACTGGCGGAGCCCGGATACAGCGAGGTCCGCGACCCGGTCAGCGCCCTCGGAGCGCAGACCGCGTCGCACCCCTGGACCTTCAACACCGCCGTCGCGATCTGGGGCCTCTCCTTCATCGCCGCCGCCGTCGCCCTGCTCCGCGATCGACGTCCCGACGGGATTCGGGGATGGCTCGGGCCGGCGTTCATCGCCTTGACCGGAGTCGCCCAGATCCTCGCCGGCTTCCCGTTCCAGGCCGATTGCCGGAAGACGATCGACGCCGGCTGCGAAGCGCGGGAAATGGCGGGCGAAGTGTCGTGGCACCACGTCGCCCACGGCTGGGCCTACTTCGACGGCTCGATCGCGATCGTCCTCTCGGTCTTCGCGATGGCGTGGCGGTTCCGCGGCGACCCCCGCTGGGGGCGGGCCGACGTCCTCTCCTTCTGGGCCGGCGTGTTCGGGATCGCGGTCTTCGGCGGCCTCTTCTTCACCACGCAGGACACGATGGGGGGCCACTACGGGCTGGTTCAGCGCCTCTCGCTCGCCGCCGGCGGGATCTGGGTCGCCGCGCTGACGATCGCGCTGCTCGCGATCCACGGCCGCCGCGGCGAACTCGCGGTCCGTTTCGTCGAGTGGCTCCGCCGCCGGCCGGGCGGCGCGCTGATCGTCGTCCCCGAGAGCGCGGCCGGCTCCGAGGAGCCCTGACGCCAATAGACTCGCGGCCGCCGATGCCGGCCACCCTGACCCACGTCAGCGCCTTCCGGACCGCGGCCGAGCGCCGCGATCTCGACGGGCTCCTCGCCTGCTTCAGCGACGACGCAGTCGTCCGCTCGCCGGTCAGCGCGCGGCTGCGGTTCGAGGGCCCGACCCAGCTGCGGGAGATCTTCGGCATCGTCCTCGAGCGGCTTGAAGTGATCGAGTACTACGAGGAGCTCGGCGACGAGAGCTCGCGGGCGCTCTTCTACCGCGGACGGCTCGCCGGCGCCGACATCGAAGAGACCCAGCTCATCCGGCTCGCGCCCGACGGGAGGATTCGCGAAATCGTCTTCTTCATCCGCCCGTTCCCCGGCCTCGCCGGCGTCGCGGCCGGCCTTGCTGCGGAGCTGGCCCGGGCCCGCGGCTTCGGCCCGGCTCGGATCGCGGTGATGGCGGTCTTCGGCGCGGCGTTGCGGATCGCGATCTCGCTCGCCGACCGCATCGGCGCCCGCGTGATGGGCTAGTTGAACTCGATCACGCTGCGGATCCCGTCCTGGGCCTCCATCAGCTCGAACCCGCGGTTGACGTCGTCGAGGGTGATCCGGTGGGAGAGGAACGGCTCGACGTCGATTTCGCCGGCGAGGTAGCGGTCGACCAGTTGCGGGACCTGGTCGCGCCCCTTGACGCCGCCGAAAGAGGACCCGGCGACCCGCCGGCCGGTGATCAGGAATCGCGGGACGATGTCGAGCGTCTCGCCCCTGCCGGCGACCCCGGCGACGGTGCAGAGGCCCCAGGCCATCCGCGCCGCTTCGACCGCCTGTTTCATCACGGCGACGTTGCCGGTCGCCTCGAAGGTGTAGTCGGCGCCGAACCCGTCGGTCATCTCGAGGATCTGCTCGACGGCGCCGTCGCCGCCGGTGATCGTCTCGGTCGCCCCCTGGCCGCGGGCCAGCCCGAGCCGGTCCTCGGAGAGGTCGACGCAGATGACCCGCTCCGCGCCCTGCAGCCGACAGCCCGCGACCGCGCCGAGGCCGACCATCCCGGCGCCGAAGACGACGCAGGTGCTCCCCTCCTCGACCTTGGCGGTGTTGATCGCCGCCCCGAGGCCGGTCGAGAGGCCGCAGGCGAAGAGGCAGGCGTGCTCGAACGGGGCCTCCGGGCTCACCTTCGCGAGTGCGATCTCCGGCATCACGGTGTGCTCGGCGAAGGTCGAGCAGCCCATGAAGCTGCGGATGTCCTCGCCGTCGCGGGAGATCCGCGTCGTCCCGTCCGGCAGGTGGCCCTGGTTCTGCTCCTCGCGGATTGCCAGGCAGAGGTTGGTCCGTGGGTCGAGGCAGTGGATGCACTCGCGGCACTGGGGCGAGAAGAGGGTGACGACGTGGTCGCCGACGGAGAGCGAGGAGACATCCGGCCCGACCTGCTCGACGACCCCAGCCCCCTCGTGGCCGAGGACCGTGGGCGAGTACCCGGAGGGATCGGCGCCGGAGGCCGTGTAGAGGTCGGTGTGGCAGACGCCGCAGGCCGCGAGCCGGACCAGAACCTCGCCGGCCTGCGGCTCGGCGAGCTCGAGCTCCTGCACGGCGAGTGGCTCGCCGAACTCCTCCAGCACGGCGGCCCGCATCTTCATCCCGGGCTTCCCCCGCCGAACTTCGCGGCCTCCTCATGGCCGCCGGTCGCGTCGCCCTCGCTGTAGGAGTGGGCCCCCGCCCCGGCCAGCTTGCCGCCGTCGACGATCAGGTATTCCTCGCGGATCGGCCTTCCCTCGAGCCAGCACTCGAGGATCTCGCGGGTCCCCGCCGCGTATCGCGCCTGGGCCGAGAGGCTGGTCCCCGAGATGTGGGGCGTCATCCCGTGGTGGGGCATCGAGCGCCAGGGATGGTCGCGCGGGGCCGGCTGCGGGAACCAGACGTCGCCGGCGTAGCCGGCGAGCTGGCCGCTCTCACAGGCAGCGGCGACGGCGTCGCGATCGCAGATCTTGCCGCGGGCGGTGTTGATCAGGTAGGTGCCGCGTTTCATCTTTCCCAGCAGCTCGGCGTCGAAGAGGTTCTCGGTCTCGGGATGAAGCGGGGCGTTGATCGTCACCACGTCGCTGGCTTCGACCAGCGACTCGACGGTCGGGTGGAACGTGGCTTCCAGCTCAGCCTCAACCTCGTCAGGGAGGCGGTGGCGCTCGGTGTAGTGGAGGCCGACCTCGAACGGCTTCAGGCGCCGCAGCACCGCCGACCCGATCCGGCCGGCGCCGAAGGTGCCGACCTGCATTCCCTCGAGATCGTAGGAGCGCGAGGCGCAGTCGGCGATGTCCCAGCCGCCATCGACGACGACTCCGTAGGAGGGGATGTAGTTTCGGACCAACGCCAGGATCATCATCACGACGTGCTCGGCGACGCTGATGCTGTTCGAGTAGGTCACCTCGGCGACGGTCAGCCCATGCTCCATCGCAGCCTGGAGGTCGACGTGGTCGGAGCCGATCCCGGCGGTCAGCGCCAGTTTCAGGTTCGGCGCCTTGGCAATCCGCTCGGCGGTCAGGTAGGCCGGCCAGAACGGCTGCGAGATGACGACGTCGGCATCGGGGAGCGAACGCTCGAACTCCGAGTCGGGACCGTCCTTGTCGGATGTGACCGTCAGGGTGTGGCCGCCCTCCTCGAGGAACTCCCTCAGCCCCAGCTCGCCGGAGACGCAGCCGAGCAGCTCTCCCGGCTCGAACCCGATCTGCTTCGGCGTCGGCGTGGTCTGGCCACGGTGGTAGCCCTCGATCGTCGGCACCGACTCGCGCGCATATTCCGGCGGGTATCCGTCAACCGGATCGTCATATAGGACGCAAAGGACCTTGGCCATCGGTGCGCCCATCCTCTCTCAGCTCCGATCCGAAGGTCAAGGTCCGGATAGGCTGTCCTGTCTCTTGAAGCTCGTCCGCCTCGTCGTACTCGTTCTCCTTTTCGCCTGCGCCTTCCCCGCCGGGGCGTCGGCGCTGGAACTGGAAGTCGACAACCTCGGAGACGAAGGCCCGGGCAACTGCTCCGAGGGATGCACGCTGCGCGACGCGATCGTCGAAGCCGACTCGAGCGAGGGGTCCGACAGGATCACCTTCGGGGTCGAAGGGACGATCGAACCCGAAAGCCCGCTGCCGGAACTCGCCGGCTCCGTCACGGTCGACGCCACCACCGCGCCGGGATGGGACGGTTCGCCGGTGGTCGCGCTCGACGGCAGCGAAACCTCCGGCGAGGGCGGGACCGTGGGTATCAGCGTCGGCAGCGGCGCCACCGGATCGATCTACGGCCTCGCGATCGGCGGCTTCGGCCTCGGCATCTACTTCGAGCCCGGCTCCGGCGGCGAAGCCTGCGGCAACTACGTCGGCACCGACCTCAGCGGGACCCAGACGCGGCCGAACTTCGACGGCATCTGGATCGACGAGGCCTCGGTCGGGGTCGAAGTGGGCCGTACCTGCGGCGAATTCGGCGGCAACCTCGTGTCCGGCAACGAAGAGTGGGGGATCGTCGTCGCCGGCGATGAGGTCGCGGTCGACCACAACCTGGTCGGGACCGACGCCACCGGGAAAGGCCAGGTCCCCAACGGCACCGGCGGGCCGGAGGCGTTCGGCGGCGGCATCTTCGTCACCTCGCAGGCGACCGAAGTGCTGATCGGCGGCACCGACATCGGCCAACTGCCGCACAACGTCGTCGCCTTCAATATCGGGCCCGGAGTCCTGATCGGCGACGACGCACGATTGACGACCGTCCGCGAGAACTCGATCCACTCCAACACCGGGCTCGGGATCGAACGCGAATCCGGGACCCTGGTCGCCGAAATCACGAGCGTCGGCGAAATCGTCAACGGGACAGCCACCGTGACCGGGGCCGTGCACGGTGTCGCCAACACCGAATACGAACTCGAGTTCTTCTCGAACGAAGAATGCGATCCGTCCGGGTTCGGGGAGGGGCAGCACTTCGTCGCCGCCGACGGCAACGAAGTCGTGACGAACGACTCGGGCCTCGGCCAGTTCTCCTTCAAACTGCTCAGCCTGGTGCTGCCGGGGTCCCGGTCGTTCACCGCGACCGCCACAGAAGCGGGCGACACGATGACCTCCGAGTTCTCCAACTGCGTCCTCGCCGCGGGGTCGCCGGAAGAAGAAAAACGGCCCCCCCCGCCGCCTCCGCCTCCGCCGCCTGCGCCACCAACACCAGTAAACGGCAAGAGCGTCACCGTCGTGACGAAATCGGGCCGGGTGCTGATCAAGGTCCCGGGCTCGAACAAATTCGTTCCGCTCACCGGTCTGACCTCGATCCCGATCGGCTCGATCATCGACGCGACGAACGGTCGGGTGACGCTGACGTCGGTCGACGGCAACGGGGTGACCCAGAGCGCCGATTTCTACGAAGGGCGCTTTCAGGTGCGGCAGAAGGCCGGCGCCGCGCTGGTGACGCTGCGGCTCAAGGGCGGCGATTTCAGCACCTGCTCGAAGGCCGGCGGCTCGAGCGCGGGCGCTTCGAAGAAGGCAGGGCGCAGGCTCTGGGGCTCCGGCAGCGGGCGCTTCCGCACCCAGGGCAACTTCGGCTCAGCGTCTGTGATGGGGACGATCTGGCTGACCGCCGACCAGTGCAACGGGACCTTGTTCAAGGTCCGAAGGGGGGTTGTCAAAGTCGTCGACTTCGTCCTCGACAAGACGATCTCGCTGCCGGCGGGGAAGAGCTACCTGGCGGAGAAGCCATAGGTCCAAGAGACTTGCGCGGTCCGCGGTAGCGCCGTAACTTTCCTGCTTGCCTTGAAGCTACGTCTGCCGCTCCTCGCAGCCGTCTCGCTGGTTCTGGCCGCCGGGCCCGCGCCTGCCGATGCCGCCGAAACCGTGATCGGCTTCGACGACCACCCGACCGACACGGTCATCGCCAACCAGTACGCGTCCCAGGGCGTCACGTTCGACGTCACGCCGAGCGGCCCGGCCGAACTCCACCCGAGGGTCGTGGAACCACCGGCCGGCGAGCCCCACTCCGCGCCGAGGGCGCTCGACGTCAGCCAGAAATGCGGCAGCGAGTTTCCGGAAGCGCATATGTGGGCCCGATTCGCGGCCGCCAGAGGCTATGTCGACATCTTCGTCGGAAACGTCGAACCGACCGAAGGCCATGAAGCACCGATCACCCTGCAGGGCTATGACCTCGGCGGCAACGCGATACCGGCAGCGAAGGACACCGAGAGCATCTCCGGCAAAGGGGTGAACACCAGGCTGGAAATCTCGGATTCAGAATCCGACATCAGCTTTGTCCAGCTGACGAGCCCATCCGACACCTTCTGCCATGTCGCCGTCGACGACCTGGCCTTCGAATCCGTCCCGAGCACGATCCCGCCGGATTTCGGGCTGTCCGGCCCCAGCCTCGCCACGACCATCACCCCGGGCGGCTCGGCGAGCGTGCCGCTGGTCCTGCACCGGAACTCGACCTCGTCCGGCCCGATCAACTTCGGCGTGAGCGGCCTGCCGCCGGGGGTGAGCGCGAGCGTCAGCCCGAATCCGAGCAACGGCCCGGATGGAAGCGCGCTGACCCTGAACCTCTCCGCCCTGGCCAACGCCCCGCCGGTATTCAACGGCTTTCTCACGGTCGAAGGGATGCCGAGCCCAGAAGCGGGCGAACACGAGCGGTCGGTCAAAATTCCGTTCTCGGTGGCCGGCAACTACGACCTTCGGGCCCAGGGACTCGAAGTGACCCAGGGAATCGAGCCCGAAGGAGAACTGAAGCCGAGCGGAAGCGACCAATCGGGCGGCAGCTACAGCGGTGTCGACCTGATCGCGCACAAGCAGACCGCGGTGCGGTTCTTCGCCGATGCCCACGGCCAGATCGCGTCCGGAATCAAGGAAGTCGGAGCCCTTCTCTACGGCTTCAGCGACGGCCGGGAACTGCCCGGCAGCCCGCTCCGGCCCGACTACGGCCCGCCCTCGACCCAGGGCGGGGGTCCGGGGTTGGTGAGCGTCCAGGAGAACAACCCCGCGCCGGTGCTCGAAGCGGAGCGGACCAGCAACGAACACGCCTACACCTTCACCCTGCCCGTCTCCTGGACCTCGGGAACGATCAGCCTGCGCGGGCACGTGTTTCAGGAACCGGGATTCCCGCAGCCGGGGCGCCGGCCCGAGTGCTCGACCGCCGAATGCGCCGGCAACAACAGCTTCACGATCAACGGCGTCAGGTTCCATGACACGAAGACGGTCGAGCTCGACACGGTGGCGCTTGAGACGAACGGCGAACTTCCGGTCGCCGCCAGCGTCGCCACCGAAGACGCAAGAC
>DASXBC010000085.1:0-10283 GCA_036406355.1 Solirubrobacterales bacterium
TCCGAGGGTCGCCTCGACCGCGACATCCGCAACAAGATCGCGCTGTTCGCGAGCCTCCCGGTCGACGCGGTGATCTCGGCCCACGACGTCGACAACATCTACAAGGTGCCGCTCGTGTTCCGAGCCGAGGGCGTCGACGACCTCGTCCTCGATCACTTCGGGATGGAGGGACCTGCCCCCGACCTCGCCGAGTGGGAATCGATGGTGCGCCGCGCCGACGCCGCCGAGGGCAAGGTGAGGATCACCCTGGTCGGCAAGTACGTCGGCCTCGAAGACGCCTACAAGTCGGTGATCGAGGCGCTCGAGCACGGCGGGATCCACCACGGAGTCGAGGTGGACGTCGAGCTCGTCGACTCCGAGGACTTCGACCCCGAGCGGCTCGAGGGCGCCGACGGGATCCTGATTCCGGGCGGCTTCGGCGAGCGCGGGATCGAGGGCAAGGTCGCGGCGGCGCGAATCGCCCGCGAACGCTCGATTCCCTACCTGGGGATCTGCCTCGGAATGCAGATCGCGGTCGTCGAGTTCGCGCGCGCCAAGGCGGGGATGGAGGGCGCCAACTCGGCCGAGTTCGACCCCGAGACCCCGTACCCGGTCGTCGACCTGCTCCCCGAGCAGAAGGAGGTCTCGGAGATGGGCGGGACGATGCGGCTCGGCGCCGACCCGGTGAAACTCCACGACGGCACCCGGGCGCGGGAGATCTTCGGCGAGGCGGTCATCTACAAGCGCCACCGCCATCGATACGAGGTGAACGTCCAGCTTCGGCGCCGGCTCGAAGACGAGGGCCTGGTTTGCGGCGGAACCTCCCCCGACGAGCGCCTGGTTGAGATGATCGAGCTTCCCGACCACCCCTTCTTCGTCGCCTCGCAATTCCATCCCGAGTTCAACTCCCGCCCGAACCGGCCCGAGCCGCTGTTCAGGGAGTTCGTCGGGGCTGCGGCGCGGCACGCCGGCGAGCGGCCGGCCGAAGGCGCCGAGCTCGACCGGGAGGATTCCTCGGTAGCCCATTAGCCTGTCCGGCGTGGAGAGGCTGCGAGAGAGGTTCGTCCGGCTCTGCGAGATCCGCAGCGTCACCGGCGAGGAGCGGGAGATAGCCGACACCCTGATCGCCGAGCTGCGCGCGATGGGGCTCGAAGTCAGCGAGGACGAGGCCGCCGGCCCGGCACAGGCGGGGTCGGGCAACATCCTCGCCAGGCTGCCCGGGACGGGCGACGGCTGGGCGATGTTCTGCGCCCACATCGACACCGTCCCGCACCCGGGCCTGATCGAGGTCGTCGAGGAGGACGGCGTCTTCCGCAGCCGCGGCGAGACGATCCTCGGCGCCGACAACAAGGCGGCGGTCGCCGTCTTCGTCGAGCTCGCCGCCCGCCACGCCGAGAACGGCCCGCCGCCAGTCGGGATCGAGCTGCTGCTGACCGTCGCCGAGGAGCAGGGCCTGCGCGGCGCGAAGGCGGTCGACCCGGCCACGCTGCGCTCCGATTGCGGCTTCATCCTCGACCACGCGAGCGCGGTCGGCGAGGTGATCACCAGCACCCCGACCCAGCAGCAGATCGTCGCCGACTTCCACGGGGTCGAGGCCCACGCCGGAATCAATCCCGAGGACGGCAGCAACGCGATCGCGGCGGCGGCGGCGGCGATCTCGCGGATGCCGGTCGGGCGGCTCGACGAGGGGACGACGGCGAACGTCGGCACGATCGAGGGTGGGACGGCGGGCAACGTCGTCCCCGGTCACTGCCGGATCCTCGCCGAGGCGCGGAGCATCGACGCCGACCGGGCCGCCGAGGTCGCCGGGGAGATGAGCGAGGCCTGTGCCTGGGGCGCGGGCGAGCACGAGTGCGACGTCGACGTCAGGGTCGAGGAGCTGTTCCGCGGCTACCGGCTGCCGACCTCCTCGCGCTCGCTGGCGCTCGCCGAGGCGGGGATGCGGCGCGCGGGGCTCGAGCCGGTCCGGACCGCGACCGGCGGCGGCAGCGATGTCAACGCCCTGATCGCCAACGGCGTCGACTGCGTCCTGCTCGCCAACGGCACCGATGCCCCGCACACGCCCGACGAGTCCGTCGCCGCCCGCCACCTCGAAAAGATGCTCGAGGTCTGCGAGGGCATCCTCGCCGAGGCTGCGGTGAACCACGCCTCGGCGTGAGCGGCCGCCTCAAGCTGCGACGCGGCGTCATCGTCTCCGAGGACCCGCTGACCGTCGAAATCGACGGCGAGCAACGCGCCGCCTGGGCCGACACCTCCCTGCTGGGGGAGATGCGCGAGGGCGACGAGGTCGTCGTCAACGTCGCCGCCCTCGACCTCGGGCTCGGCTCGGGGGGGTTCGACGTCGTCCACGTCAACCTGACCCGCGGCCTCGAGGGCGGGGAAGGGGGCGGCGAGCATGTGATGAAGCTCAACTACAGCTCGCTCCAGCATCCCGTCGACCCGGTCGAGCGCCCGCTCGATGACGCCGGGGACGGGGCCCGGGCGACGCCGGTGCTCGTCCTGCCGCTGCACGGCCACCTCGCTCCCGCCGCCTGGGCCGCGGGCGAGGCGTCACCCGGAATCAGGGTCGGCTACGTGCAGACCGGCGGCGGCGCGCTGCCGGGCGGCTACAGCCGCGATGCAGCGGAGCTCCTCGAACGCGGCCTGCTCTGCGACCACGTCACCGCGGCGCCCGCCTACGGAGGGCGGCGAGAGGCGATCTCGGTCGCCGGCGCCCTCGATGCGGCCGCCAACCGGTTCGGCTGGGACGCGGTCCTCGCCGGGCCCGGCCCGGGGATCATCGGCTCGGAGACCCGCCTCGGGCACGGCGGGATCGCGGCCCTCGACACGGCCCACGCGGCGCTCGCGCTGGGGATGCCGACGCTGCTCTCGCCGCGCCTCTCGGGCGCCGACGAGCGCGCCCGCCACCGCGGCGTCAGCCATCACACGCTGACGGTGATGGGACTCCTGCTGGGCGCCGTCGAGGTTCCGGTGCCGGCGGGGGAGGCGGACGCGCTGGCGGTCCTCGCCGAGGCCGGCGGCGGCCGCCACCGTCTGCGGGAGGAGGCGTTCGACCTCAGTGGCTATGCGGCGAGCGGCCTGCCGGCGAGGACGATGGGGCGGGGGATCGAGGACGACCCGCTCTTCTTCGCCGCCGCGCTGGCCGCGGGCGGTGCCTTGCGCGGCAAGGGATGAGGGCGACGCGCCAGAACGTCCCGTCATGGCCACCGCCCTCGAGGACAGTCCGACCGCCGAGAAGCCGCCGATCGACCCGCGTTTCGAGAGCCTGGTCCTCGACTTCCTCTCCTACCTCGAGCTCGAGCGCGGCCTCTCGCGCAACACGCTGAACGCCTATCGCACCGACCTCCACCAGTTCGGCGAGTTCCTCGCCGCGCGTGGGATCAACGCGCTGACGATCCGCCCGGTCGAGATCTCCGACTTCCTCGCCGACCTCGCGACCGGGAACGGGCGCCCCGCCTGCACAGCGTCGACGATCCACCGTAAGTCCGCCTGTCTTCGCTCCTTCTACAAGCACCTCCGCCGCGACGAGCTGATCGCCGACGACCCGACGGTGGCCCTGAGTGCGCCGCGGCGGGCGAAGAAGCTGCCCCACGTCCTCAACTACGCCGAGGTCCAGAAGCTGCTGGCGGCGCCGCGGGGGGACGAGCCGACGACGCTGCGCGACCGGGCCCTGCTCGAGGTGATGTACGCCTGTGGGCTGCGGGCCTCGGAGACGATCGGCCTCGACGTCGCCGACGTCGACATGCACGAGGGCTTCCTGCGGGCGCGCGGCAAGGGATCGAAGGAGCGGCTGGTGCCGCTCGGGCGGCAGGCGATCGCCGCGATCTCCGGCTACCTGCGGGGGGGCCGGCCGAAGCTGGTCGGCGACCGCCACGAGGCGAAGCTGTTCCTCAACTTCCGCGGCGGGCCGCTGACCCGCCAGGGGCTCTACAAGATCGTCCAGCGCCATGCCCGCGCCGCGGGCTTGAGCGGCCAGATGAGCCCGCACACGCTGCGCCACAGCTTCGCCACCCACCTGCTCGCCGGCGGCTGCGATCTCCGTGCCGTCCAGGAGATGCTCGGCCATGCCGACATCGCGACGACCCAGATGTACACCCACCTCTCCGGCGAGCAGCTCAAGGACGTCTACTTCCGCGCCCACCCACGCGCCAACGCCTGACCCGCGCTGCGAACGCAGTTTGCCCCGCATACCGGGATCAACCGCGTTCGCGGTGATAGAACCGATCGATGCCGGAGCTCCCCGAGGTCGAGACGGTCTGCCGCCAGCTCGAGCCCGAGATCGAGGGCCAGCGGATCGAGCGGCTGGAGGTCTACGACGCGCGCTGGTCACGGCCGGTCACCCCCGGGCGGTTGGGCAAGGCGGTGTCCGGCCTGCGGATCGAGGGACTCGGTCGCCGCGGCAAGTATCTGCTGCTCGCGCTCGAGGGGGAGAGGACGCTCGTCATGCACCTGCGGATGACCGGCAACCTCGTCCTCGTCGAGGGTGACCGCAAGCTCGACCCCTCCGAGGGGATGCGCCTCTATGAGGGCGAGCGCAGCGCCGACGAGCGCTACCTCCGTGCCCGCTTCGTCCTCGACGACGGCCGCGAGCTCTGGTTCACCGACCCGCGCCGATTCGGCGAGGCGTTCCTGATCGACGACTCGGACCTGGAGCAGCGCTTCGAGCGCCTCGGGGTAGAGCCGCTCTCCGCCGACTTCACGCCGGAGCTGCTCGGCGAGCTCGCCGCCGGGCGCACCGCGCCGCTCAAGTCCTTCCTCCTCGACCAGTCGCGGGTCGCGGGGGTCGGCAACATCTACGCCGACGAGGCGCTGTTCAGGGCGCGCCTGCACCCGCTCTCGCCGGCCGGATCGATGCGGCCCGAGCACCACGAGGCGCTCCACGCCGGGATCGTCGCCGCGCTCGAGGCGGGGATCGACGGCGGCGGCGCCTCGATCGACGACTTCCGCGACGGGCGCGGCGAGCGGGGGTCGATGCAGGACGAGTTCCTCGTCCACACCCGCGAGGGGGAGGAGTGCCGGCGCCGCGACGGGACGATCGTCAGGATCGTCGTCGGCGGCCGCTCGACCTACTACTGCCCCGGCTGCCAGGTCCGGCTCCGGCGCCGGCCGCGCCGCCCGCGGCGTCCGGCACGTCGTTCAACGTAGATCGGTCGTGCCCGGAAAGACGCTGAAGACGGAGGCGGTCGTCCTGCGCAGCATCCGCTACGGCGAGGCCGATCGCATCCTCCACCTCTACTCCACGCGCTACGGCCGGATCGGGGCGATCGCCAAGGGCGCCCGCCGGCCGCGCTCGCGCTTCGGCGGCAGGCTCGAGCCGTTCTTCCGCCTCGACCTCCTCCTCCACGAAGGGCGCGGCGAGCTCCTGACCGTGACCGGCGTCTCGACCGTCGACGGCTACCCGCGCCTGCGCACCTCGGGCCCGGCGCTGACCGCCGCCGCCCGCGCCTGCGACGCCGTGCTGCGCCTGCTCGACTCGGCCGAGCCGAACCCGCCCGCCTACAACCTTCTCTGCCGCTACCTGGCGATCCTCGACGACCCCGCCGCAGAGCGGGCGGCCGCGATCGAGACCGCCCTCTCGTTCCGGTTCAAGCTGGCGCTGGCGGCGGGCTTCGCCCCCGAGCTCGCCTCCTGCGCGCGCTGCGGTGAGGGCGAGCACCTGACCGGCTTCTCGGGCGCCGCCGGTGGGGTCGTCTGCTCGGGCTGTGAGGCGGGCTCCTTCGCTCTCTCCGAGGCGGGGCACCGGTTTATGGTCGAGGCGGTCGCCCGGCCGCTCGCCGAGGCGCCCGCGGCGGACGCGGCGGCGCTGCGCCAGGCCGAGCGAGCGATCACCGAGACGCTCGAGCACCACGCGCACGTGCAGCTCCGCCCCGCGGCTTGAGGTGGGTCATAGGATCGGTGCCGTGGAGGTAACAGCGACTCTCGAGGATCGGGTCAGGGCCTGGGAGGCCGAGTTCCTCTCCGAGACCGGAACCCCGTCCTATCCCGCCCGGCGCGGCCTCGAGGAGCCCGACAGCCCGGTGCGGACTCCGTTCCAGCGCGACCGCGACCGGATCGTCCACTCCAAGGCCTTCCGCCGCCTCAAGCACAAGACGCAGGTCTTCATCGCCCCCGAGGGCGATCACTACCGGACGCGGCTCACCCACACCCTCGAGGCCTGCGGGATCGCCCGCACGGTCGCCCGCGCACTCGGCCTCAACGAGGACCTGACCGAGGCGATCGGGCTCGGCCACGACCTCGGCCACCCGCCGTTCGGGCACACCGGGGAGAGCGCGCTCGATGCCGCGCTGCGCGACCGCTGCGGCGCAGGCTTCAGGCACAACGTCCACTCGCTTCGGGTCGTCGACGTCCTCGAGCGCGACGGGCGCGGGCTGAACCTGACCGAACAGGTTCGCGACGGGATCCTCAACCACACCGGGTCGGATCGCCCGGCTACGCCCGAGGGCCGCATCGTCAAGCTGGTCGACCGGGTCGCCTACATCAACCACGACATCGACGACGCCCTGCGGGCCGGAATCCTGCGCGAGGAGGACCTGCCGACGGCCGAGATCGAGCTGCTCGGGCCGACCGGGTCGGCCCGGATCGACACCCTCGTGCGCGACATCGTCGAGAGCTCGGCCGAGGCCGGCGACATCGCCCAGAGCGAGGAGGTCGGCGGGGCGATGCTGCGGCTGCGGAAGTTCATGTTCGACGAGGTCTACCTCGGCGAGGCGGCGCTGCGCGAGCACGAGCGGGCACAGCGGACGGTGCGCGGCCTCTTCGACCACTACATGGAGCACCCCGGGGAGGTGCCGGAGGTAGAGCCCGAGGCGAGCGATTGCCAGCGCGTCGCCGACTACATCGCCGGGATGACCGACCGCTACTGCATCGCCCGCTTCACCGAGCTGACGGTCCCCGAGGCGGCGAGGTTCTAGTGGCGCTCATCTCCTCCGACAGCCTCGAGCGGGTCAAGCAGGCGGCCGACATCGTCGAGGTCGTCTCCGCCCACACCGACCTCCGCCGCCAGGGCGCGCGCTGGGTCGGGCTCTGCCCGTTCCACGAGGAGCGCACACCCTCCTTCTCGGTCGATCCCCAGGAGAAGCTCTATCACTGCTTCGGCTGCGGGGTCGGTGGCGACACGATCAAGTTCGTCCAGGAGAAGGAGGGCCTCGCGTTCGCCGAGGCGGTCGAGCTCCTCGCCGACCGCTACGGGGTTGAGCTCGAGCGCGAGCGCGAGGACCCACAGGCCGAGGAGCGCCGCCTGCAGCGCCGCCGGCTCGGCGAGCTGCTCGACCGGACCGGCGCCTTCTACGCCAGCTATCTCTGGGATTCGGAGGAGGCCGGGAAGGCGCGGGTCTATCTGGCTGGGCGCGGCCTTGCCGAGGAGACGCTGCGACGATTCGGGGTCGGCTACGCGCCGAGCGCCTGGGACACGGTCCTGGTCCGCGGTCAGCGCGCCGGGTTCGACGTCGGCCAGCTGCGCGCCGTCGGCCTCGCCCAGCGGGGCCGCGGAGGGGGTGAGTACGACCGCTTCCGCGAGCGGATCATGTTCCCGATCCGTGACCGCCGCGGGCGGACGCTCGGGTTCGGCGGCCGGGCGATGCGCTCCGACCAGGGCGCCAAGTACGTCAACACCGCCGAGACCGAGTTTTTCCACAAGAGCGACATGCTCTACGGGATCGACCTCGCAAAGGGGGCGATCGCGAAGGCGGGGCGAGCGGTCGTCGTCGAGGGCTATACCGACGTCCTCGCTCTGCACCAGGCCGGGGTCGAGGAGACGGTCGGGGTGATGGGAACCGCGATCACGACGAAACAGGTCGCCGCGCTCTCGGGGATGGTCGAGGAGGTGATCCTCGCCCTCGACGCCGACTCGGCGGGCCAGGAGGCGATGCTGCGGACCCAGCAGGTCGCCGCCGACCGGCGGATGCGGCTGCGGGTCGCGCCGATGCCGGCCGGCGAGGACCCGGCCGAGATGGTCGCGGCCGAGGGCGGCGCCGACCGCTTCCGCGACCTGATCGAGGCGGCGATCGAGCTCCCCGCCTTCCAGGTCGGCCTGGTCCTCGATCGCACCGACATGGGCTCGCCCGCCGATCGCGACCGGGCCCTGACCGAGCTGGCGCCGATCCTGGCGGCGATGGGGGAGGGGGCGAGCCGTAACGACCTCGTGCGAGTGGTCGCCGAGCGGCTCGAACTCGACCCGGCGCTGGTGATGGGGCGGCTGACTGCGGCCCGGCCACTGAGCGGCGGGTCGCCGGCGCCGGACCCGACGGCGGCGGCCGCGCAACGACCGCGCCGTGGCGAGCTGACCTCGCGCGAGCGACGCGAGCGGGCCCTGCTGGCGATGTGCATCGCCCAGCCCGCGGACGGGAAGCGCTACCTCTCGAAGCTCGACGAGGGTCACCTCTCGAAGCTCGGCGCGCGCGCAGCGGCCTGGCTCACCGAGAACCTCGAGGACCCGGCGTCGAACCTGCCGCGCGACGACGCTGAGCTCGCCGGCCTGATCACCGAACTGGTGATCGTCGCCGACGACGAGCCCGCCTCGCCGGAGGCGATGGAGCTCAACTACATGCTGCTCGAGCAGGGCCGGCTCGAGGCCGAGATCGCCGCCGCCGGCGAGGGCGAGGACTTCACCCGACGGGCCGAGCTGAGCCGCGAGCGGGCGGCCCTCGTCGAGCAGATCGCCCGGACGGAGCGGGTCGGGAGCTAACCGGTAAATTCTCCCGGGCCGTTCCGGGGTAGCTCAATCGGCAGAGCACTCGGCTGTTAACCGAGGGGTTGTGGGTTCGAGTCCCACCCCCGGAGCTTTGAGGCGGCCAGCTCGTCGACGAGCTCGGCTGCGCGCCGGGCCCCATCGTGGGCTCGACCCCAGACCGCGATCTCCTCGGCGCGAGCGGCGAAGGAGGGATCGTCGAGGATCCGTTGCGCGGACCAGCGCAGCGGCGCCGGGCGGCAGAGCCGCCACGGCAGCGAGAGCCCGACCTTCGCCCAGGCGACCCGCATCGCGGTCTCGCTCATGTCGCCGATGAAGGGGCAGATGAGGAGCGGTGTGCCGGCGCCGAGGGCGCGGGCGACGGTGCCGTGGCCGCCGTGCGAGATCACCAGCGACGCAGCGGGCATCAGCTGGGTGTAGCTGAGCCAATCGACGAGGACGGCGTTTGCGGGCACCTCGATCGGGCTCTGCGGGCGAACCCGGTTGGTCGTCGCAATGACGCGGACCGGCTCGTCGGCGAGCGCGGCGAGCGCCGTCCGGACAAGCCGGTTGCGCGAATCGTGGGCGGTGCTCGGGGCAACGAGAACGAGCGGCGCGTCTCCCGGCGGCAGCTCGATCTCGGGGTGGGGTATCTCAAAGGTCATCGGGCCGGTCAGCTCGACCCCCTGCGGCCATCGCCGCGGGTACTCGAGCTGGGGGAAGGTGCCGACCAGCGCCAGTTCGGGGCTGATCCCGCCGTGGAAGCGCTCGATCGGGGCCAGGCCGAGCCGCTGGCGCTGGCGGTTGAGGTCTCGCCGCCCATGCGCGAGGCCGATGTTCAGCAGCCGTTGGCCCTCGCGCCACGCCCAGCGACCGACCGGCGTCCGCGGCGCCCGCAGCCCGATCGCGAAGAACGGCAGCCCGGGCTCGACGGCCGGGTAGAGATGGGGGATCAGCGTCGCGCGCGGGATTCCCGCCACCTCGGCCGCCAGGGCGGGTGCCAGCGTGAGGATGTCGCTGACGACGACGTCGGGCCGCATCTCCTCGAGCAGCGGCACGAGCGCCCGTGCCGCCTCGGCCGCGTGGTTTCCTTCGGCCGAGTCGGGATCGGGAGGCGGGAACATCCGGTATTCCTCCGCCGCCGCGAAGCCGAGGCCGGCGCCCTCGACAGCGGCGCGGCGCTCCTCCCAGGTCTCGACAGTAACCTCGGCGCCGCGCGCGGCCAGCGCCCGGCCGAGGGCGATCGCGGGAAAGGCGTGGCCCGGGTCGCCGAAGGCGGCGACCAGGTACCGCCTAGGGGGTGTCGAGACCCTCACTCGGTCGGGTGAAGACGATCTCCGGGACATGGCAGTTCGGCGATGTTCGCAGCAGAAAGCGGACCCCCTCGGCGATGTCGGCGGGGCGGATCATGTCCTCGCCCGGCACCTGCCCCTTCGCGAACTCGGTCATCGGGGTGTCGACGAAACCCGGCGCCAGGGCCGTGCACTGGATCCCCTGACTGCCGAACTCGTGGTGCGTCGACTGGGTGAAGTTGATCACCGCCGCCTTCGTCGCCGCATAGACCGACAGCCAAGCCTGCCCTGCCTTGCCGGCGATCGAGGCGGTGTTGACGATCAATGCCTTGCCGTGCTCCGCACCG
>DASXBC010000086.1:0-5128 GCA_036406355.1 Solirubrobacterales bacterium
AGCTTCAGTGTTCGAGCACCAGCCCGAGGAAGCGCTGGGTGCGCTCCTCGCGCGGTTGGTCGAGCACTGACGCGGGCGGCCCTTCCTCGACGATAAGCCCGGCGTCCATGAAGACGATCCTGTCGCAGACATCGCGGGCAAATCCCATCTCGTGGGTGACGACGATCATCGTCATTCCCTCTGCGACCAGCTCCCTCATCACGTCGAGAACCTCCTTGACAAGCTCGGGGTCGAGGGCGCTCGTGACCTCATCGAACAGCATCAGGTGAGGGTCCATCGCCAGCGCCCGGGCGATCGCCACCCGCTGCTGCTGGCCGCCGGAGAGCCGTTCGGGGTACTGGTTGAGCTTGTCGCCGAGGCCGACCCGTTCGAGCAGCGCCGCGCCCTTGCTCCGCGCCTCCCCCTTCGGTCGTCCGAGCGCCTTTTCCGGGGCCATCGTCACGTTCTGCAGGGCGGTCCGGTGGGGGAAGAGATTGAACTGCTGAAACACCATCCCGACCCGCTGGCGGATGAAGTTGACGTCCCAGCCGGCCTCGCCCTCGCCCGACCCGGGGCCCTTGCAGATGTCGTGGCCCTCGAGGTAGATCTCTCCCTCCTCGGGCGGCTCGAGCAGGTTGATGCAGCGCAGCATCGTGCTCTTGCCGGAGCCGCTCGGGCCGATCACGCAGACGACTTCGCCGCGCTTCACCTCGAGGTCGATCCCGCGCAGGACCTCGAGCTCGCCGAAGCGCTTGTGAATGCCGTCCAGCTTCAGCATCGGCTCCGGCATCTCAGGCCACCTCGATGTGGGAACCGCGGGTCAGCTTGCTTTTGCTCCGCGCGATCAGTTTGTCGACCACACGCGCCGCCGGAAGGATGATCACCAGGAACATCAGGGCCCCGAGCGTCAGCGCCGACGCGTTGAAGGTCTTGGTCTGGATGTCGGTCGAGGTCTGGATCACCTCGTTCAGGGCGATCACGCTGACGAGGGTCGTGTCCTTGAGCAGGGCGATCAATTCGTTCAGCATCGGCGCCGGGATCTTTCGCACGGCCTGCGGCACGATCACGTTTCGCATCGACTGGAAATGGCTCATCCCGAGCGACCGCGCCGCCTCCATCTGGCCGCCGGGCACAGCTTCGATCCCGGCCCGATAGACCTCGGCCATGTAGGCGCCGTAGGTGACGATCAGCGCCAGCGACCCGAGCCAGAACGAGTCAGGCTTGCCGAGCCAGTGCGGGAGCCGCAGCGTTTCCGGCAGGAAGCTGAGCGCCGGGATGCCGAGGCCGAACATCAGGACGAGGATCAGCAGCGGCACCGCCCGGAAGACGTCGATGTAGGCGATCGTCACGCCGCGGACCGGTTTCGCCGGCCGTCCGGGAAGCTGGCGCAGCAAAGCCAGGAACAGCCCCCAGGCGAGCGCCAGGACCGCCGAGACCAGGAACAGTTCGAGGTTGATCTTGAAGCCTTCGATGACTTCGCCGAAGTGGTCCAGCATGAAGCCGACGTCGAAGAACTGGTGGAGGAATTCCTGCATCTCTCTTCCCGATCAGATGAAAGGGGCCGTCTAAAGCTAGAGGGGCGCCCTTCCCGGCGCCCCTCTCTCAACCACTCCTGTCGTCCGCGGGTTGCGCTCAGCTAGTCCCGCTGCCGCCTTTCACTTCGAGGGCTTCCTTCGACGGCGCCCGGTGGAACCAGTTTTCGTAGATCTTCGTGTAGGTCCCGTCTTCCTTCACTTCGGCGAGCCCTTCGTTGATTTCTTCGAGCAGGCCTTCCTCGTTCTTGCCGACCGCGATTCCATATTCTTCTTCGGTCGGGATCGGCGACGAGACTTCGATCCCAGTCGTGTTCTTGACCGCGTTTTCGGCCACCGGAATGTCGATCACGACCGCTTCGACCACGCCCGACTTCAACGCGTTGATCGCGTCCGGCCCCTGCGGGTAGGTCCGCAATTCGCCCGCTTCCGCCTTTTCTTCGACGAATTCGGCGCCGGTCGTCCCCTTCTGGGCGCCGACCGTGGCGCCCTTCAGTTTCGCGACCGAGTCGATCTTGCCGCCTTCCTGGACGAGGATCGCCTGTTCGGCCTGGTAGTACGGTTCGCTGAAGTCGACGGTTTCTTCGCGTTCTTCGGTGATCGTCGTCGCCGAGGCGACCGCTTCGAATTTGCCCTGTGCCAGGTCGACGAAGATCGTGTCGAACGAGGTGTCGGTGAATTCCGGTTCGCGGCCGATCTTTTCGCCGATCGCTTCCATCAGTTCGACGTCGAATCCCTTGAATTCGGTCTTGGTCTTGCCGAATTCCTCGAACGGCGGATAGGGGACGTCGGACCCGACCGTCAGCTTTTCGCCCCCGCCGCTTTCGCCGGTGGTGCTGTTGCCGCCACTGCCGCATCCCGCGGCGACGATCGCGACCGCGGACACCGCGAGCGCGAGGATGAATACGGTTAGCCGGGTTCTTCCCATCTGGGTCTGCCTCCGTTCGGTGATTCGGCCGATCGCGCGAAAATACCCTGTTCTCCGACTTTTCGGCAAGCCGGGACTCCCCGGAATCCACGGCTATACTTTTTGAAGTAAGGGATCTCGATGGCGCGCGACGTGTTACTCAACCGGCCCTGCGGGGGGCGATTCAAGGACGTCATCGAGTCGATCGGCAATACCCCGCTGGTCGAGCTCCCACGGCTCTCGCCGAAGTCCGAGGTGAAGATCTTCGCCAAACTCGAGGGCCACAACCCGACCGGTTCGGTCAAGGACAGGGTCGCGAGGTCGATGATCGAAGCGGCTGAGGCGGAGGGCCTGATCGAGCCCGGCAGGACGATTCTCGAGCCGACCTCCGGCAACACCGGGATCTCGCTGGCGATGATCTGCCGGCGCAAGGGCTACCCGCTGAAGGTAGTGATGCCCGACAACGTCACCGCTGAGCGCACCCAGCTGCTCGAGATGTACGGGGCGGAGATCGTCTACTCCGAGGGCGCGAAGGGCTCGAACGGCGCGGTCGAGGTCGCCCTCGAGATGGCCGACGACCCCCAGTACTACATGCCGTACCAGTACGGGAACGAGGCCAACCCGCGGGCCCATTACGAGGGGACCGCGGTCGAGATCCTCGAAGAGCTCGATGAGGTCACGGCGTTCGTCGGCGGTCTCGGAACGGGCGGGACCCTGATGGGGAACGGGCGGCGGCTGAAGGAGCACAACCCCGAGACGCTGATCGTCGCCGCCGAGCCGATGCAGGGCGAGCTCGTCCAGGGCCTGCGCTCGCTCGACGACGGCTTCATCCCGCCGATCATCGACCTCTCCCTCTTCGATCGGAAGATCATGGTCTCCAACCGCGACGCGATCCTCTGGACCAAGCGGTTGCTCGAGGAGGAGGGCGTCTTCGCCGGCGTCTCCGCGGGCGCGATCGCGGCGATCGCCGTCCGGATCGCCGGCGAGCTCGATGGCGGCAACGTCGTCTTCCTGATCCCCGACGATGGCTGGAAGTACCTCTCATCCGGCGTCTACACCAAGCCGATCGAGGAGATCGAGAACCTCGACTCCACCGTCTGGTGGTAGGCCTTCGGGTCCCCTGGCCTCGCGGCGAGCGAGGCGCGAGACTTGTCCGATGCGGATCGCCCGGAGCCTGATCGACGAGATCCTCACGCACTCGCGCGAGGACCTGCCGAACGAGTGCTGTGGGATGGTCGGCGGCAACGACGGCGAGGCTTGGACGATCTACCGGGCCGATAACGCCGAGGCGAGCCCGTTGCGGTACTCGATCGACGCCAGGGAGCAGTTCCGGCTGATGCGGACGATCGAGGACGCGGGGGAGGAGCTGGTCGCCATCTACCACTCCCACACCAGGTCGCCGGCCTATCCCTCGCAGACCGACGTCAACCTCGCCGGCTGGCCCGACGCCATCTACCTGATCGCCTCGCTCGCCGATCGCGAGGCGCCCGAGGTGAAGGGGTTCTGGATCCGCGACGGGGGAATCGAGGAGGCCGAGCTCGATGTCGGATAGGAGCAGGCTGGTGAAGGTCGCCTACGCCCAGCAGCAGGCGGAGGCGGAAATGATCCAGGGCCTCCTGTCCGAGCACGGGATCCCGAGCCTGCTCCGCCGTGCCGCCGGCTTCGACGTGCCCGATTTCCTTGCCGCCGGCCCGCGGGAAGTCCTGGTCGCCGAAGAGATCGTCGACCAGGCCCGCGAGGTGCTGGAGGGAACGCCCGGCACCGAGTGAGTCAGCGCGCGCAGGTCCGGTAATGGCGGGTCTGCTTGAAGCTGCGCCCGTCCTGGAGCTTGCCCCGGATCGTCAGCGTGTGGCTTGGCCGGTTGCTGTGGCTGAGATCGACTCTGGCGGTCCAGCGCCGCTTGCCCTTGACCAGCTTCAGCCTGTGGCCGTCGAGGGTCAGGGTCGCGCTCTTCATCTGGGTCTTGCGCGGGTTGAGGTGGATCTTGAAGGCGGCCGCTGCCGGGCAGCCGTCGCCCGCGACCGTGACCGCCTCGTGCGGGCCCTCCAGCGTCGTCACGTTCGCCGCCGAGCGGGCCCAGGTCGACGGGTCGTAGCCGCCATAGATGCCGATGTGGCCCTTTTCGCCGATGATCGAGACCTTGCCGTCGTAGGTTCCCGCCGCGACATAGACGTCCCTGTGCGCCGCCTGCGCCGCGATGACAGCCGCCGCGACGGTGGCCATCGGATGGCCGAAGCTGCCGTCGTTGGCGTCGCTGCCCCCCGGCGCGACGAAGATCGCGCCGGCCTTGTCGCCGTCGATGCCGTCGCAGTTGGAGTCGACGAACCCGAGGTCGGGCTTGTCGACGGCGCCCAGGGTGCAGGCGGCGGGCGGAAAACCGACACCGGTGGGGTGGGCTGCCCGTCTAGCCGGGAGCGGGCTTGGCGACGGCGCGGAGGTACCCGCGCCAGGCGTCCTCGATCTCGGTGGAGCGGGCCTCGAACGCCGCCTCGAGGGTCGCCCGGCTCCCACCCGGAAGGAGATCTAGCGCGAGCCGCTCGCAGGCCTCGGGCCCGCGCTCGGTCTCGAGCAGGTCGAAGATCGTGCCACCGAGGATCACGGCGTCGCGCCGCGAGGGCGGGAACGAGGGCCGGGCGCTCTCGCGGAGGCGGCTGATCACAGCCGCCCGGTACAGCCCGACCTGGCGCGAGAAGTACTGGGCGGCCCCCTC
>DASXBC010000087.1:0-3939 GCA_036406355.1 Solirubrobacterales bacterium
TCGCCCGGTTGATCGTCACCGAGTTCATCATCGTCGACGGCGTGATCCAGGACCCGGGTGGGGAGGAGGGCCATCCCCACTCGGGCCGGGTTTTCGACCACACGAGCCCCGAGCAGGCGGCGGCCTGCCGCCGTTCCCGGAGTCGCAGCCCAAGCACAGCTACACGCTGACCGGCAGCTTGACCTTCGAGTCCGGCGTCGCCGTCCACGCCTACGAGCCGGCCTGAACCGCGCCGATCGCCGCCTCGAGTCGGTCGCGGCCGGCGGCGATGGCCTCGGCGCGGAGGGTTTCCGCGACCGGCGCGTCGGGCCGCTCGAGAAAGACATAGGCGACCTCGACCTCGGTGGCCCGCCTCGCCTCGCTGACCGCCAGGGCGTAGATGTCGCGCTGGATCCCGTAGCGCCCGTAGAGCTCCTCCGGGGCGTGGCCGCCGAGGCGGTCGGTCTTGAAGTCGACGATCAGCGGCGGCCCGTCGGGGCGCTCGACGAGGAGGTCGATCGAGCCGCGAAGGACGGTGCCGGCGACCTCGAGCAGGATCGGCACCTCCGAGCGGGCCGGGGCGCCCGCGACCCGCTCGGCGAAGAGCGGGGAGCCGAGCCAGCCGCGGACCGGCTCGAGCAGGCCCGAGGCCTCGCCGGGGGCGATGCCGGCGGCGGCGCCGAATCTCGCGGCGACGTCGACCGGCGGCTGCCGCCAACCGTTGGCCCCGCTCCACTCGATCAGCGAGTGCACCGCCGTACCCCAGGCGGCGCCCGCCTCGGCGCTCGTCGCCGGCCCTGGCTCGTCGAGCGGCTCGAGCGGCGGGTGCCCCTCGAACGCGGCGATCGCCGAGTAGGACAGCGGCCATTTCGGCGGGCCGGCCGGCACCGGGCCGAGCAGCGGGGCGGGACCGGTGCCTGAGTCGGGCGCGGCCTTCTCGCCGACGCTGACCCGGGCGAGCTCGGCGGCGCGCTCGGGCGAGGCGAGGCTCACCCGGACCGCGATCTCGGAGCCCTCGAAGGCGGCGTCGAGGCCCTCGCGCGCGAGCGGCGGCGGCACCGCCACAGCCGAGTCCTCGTCGCGGTCGAGGCCCAGGGCGGACGCGATCCGCTCGATCACCGGCGTTCCCGGGCTGATCTCGGAAACCGGTTCCGGCCTGACGATCCCGCTCAGGATCAGCCGCTCGCGGGCGCGGGTCGCGGCGACGTGGAAGAGACGCAGCTCCTCCTCGGCCTCGCGCGCCTTCGCCTCCTCCCAGAGGTCTCGGTATGAGAAGAGCTCGATGCCCGGCGCTCCGAGGCGCCGCAGCCGCAGCCCGACCCGCGGCCCCTCCTCCTCGCGGCCGAGGGTGAAGGCCGGGGGCCAGGTGCGGAGCAGCCGGCGCGCGAGCTGCGGGATCGCGACGACACCGAACTCGAGCCCCTTTGCGCTGTGGACGGTCATGATCCGGACCCCGTCGTGGCCCTCGATCGCGGTCGCCGCGGCGGCGTCGGCGTCGGCCACCGCGCGGGCGGCGAGGAAGTCGAGGAGGCCGCGCAGATCGCGACCCTCGGCCGCCTCGAACTCCGCCGCGAGTCGCATCAGCTTGCGGACGTTGGCGAAACGGGCCTCGCCCGAGGACCGCATCAGCACCGCGAGGTCGTATCCGGTCCTGATCACCGCGGTGTCGATCAGCTCTGCCAGCGGCAGCGCCGGGGCCCTGGAGCGGAGCAGGGCCAGGTTCTCGGCGAAACGGTCCAGCAGCTCGCGGTCGGCGGCGTCGATGCGATCGAGCATCTCGGGGTCGAACAGCTTCGCCTCGCGACCGCCGGTCAGGTGCTCGATCGCCGGCCAGACGGGCCGACGGTGGCCGGCCGCCGCGCGCAGCAGCCAGAGCGTGTCCGGCGATACGCCGCAGGCGGGTGAGGCGAGCGACCCGAACAGCGAGCGGTCGTCGAGTGGGTTGGCGATCGTCGCCAGCAGCGCGCAGACGTCGCTCACCTGTTGCTGGGACCAGTAGCCGCGGCCGCCGACCACGTAGGGGCGCAGACCCGCCCGCTCGAGCGAGTCCTCGTACGCGTCGAGGTGGGTGAAGGCGCGCAGGAGCACGACCATCTCCCCGCGCGGGACGTCGGCGTCGGCGAGGGCGCGGAGTCGGGCGGCGAGGAACCGCGCCTCGGCGAGCTGGTTGGGAGGGGTGCGGGCATCGGTCGAGGGCCGCAGATCAATCTCAGGCTCGTCCCACCCGCTCTCGCCGGTGAGCAGGATCTCGACCGCTGCGCCATCGCCGGCCGGCGCCGGGACCTCGGGCCGGACCCCGACCCGCAGCGGGCGGTACTCGGCGCCGAGCAGGTTGCCGCCGATCTCGTTGACGGCGCCGATCAGCTCCGGGCGCGAGCGGAAGTTGCCGCTCAGCCCGATCGCCAGCGAGCCCTCATCGTCCTCGATCCGCCGTCGCTGCTCGCGGAAGACGTCGAGGTCGGCGTGGCGAAACCCGTAGATCGACTGCAGCTCGTCGCCGACCATCATCACCTCGGTGGCCGGCCCGCGCAGCGCCTCGATCAGGCGCAGCTGGGAGCGGTTGGTGTCCTGGAACTCGTCGACGAGGAGGTGGGTGAAGCGGGCGCGGTAGCCGGCGCCCAGCTCGGAGCGCTCGAGCAGCCTCGTCGCGAGGATCTGGAGGTCCTCGAAGTCGAGGCCCGCGCGCCGCTCCTTGGCGGCGGCGAAACGCGCCGAGAAGAGGCCGAGGAGCTCGCCGAGGTGGCGGTAGGCGACTCCGCCCTCACCGGTCTCGGCGACCGCGGCGACGGCGGCGTCGATCGCCTCCCGGTACCCGGCGAGAGCCTGTCCGCCCCTGGTCGTCTGCAGCGTGGTCATCTCGTCGAGGTCGGGAGGGCGGGACCCGGCATCGTCAAGGATCTCGACGGCCCTCTCGAGCAGCTCGACGTGCCCGTTGCCGGGCTTGAGCCCGGTCAGCGCTGCTCGCGCGGCGTCGGCGGCGCGACGAATCGCGCCGGCGACGTCGGCGACGGGCGCGTCGGGCAGCGCCGGCTCGGCCAAGCCGCGGCTGCGAAGCTCGGCGTGGACCGCGATCACGGTCCCGCGCAGGCCGGCGATCTCGTAGGCGGCGACGGTCCGCTCGCGCTCCTCGTCGCCGTCCCCGAGAAAGTCCGTCAGAGCCTCATCGAATGCCTCATGGGCGGCGCGGTCGGCCTCCGCCGAGTCGAGCACCCGGAATCTCGGGTCGATCCCGACCGCGACGGGATGCGAGGCGAGCAGCCGGTTGCAGAAGCCGTGGATCGTCATCACCCAGGCGCCGCCGAGCGCGTCGAGGAGTTCGCGCGCCCGCTCCGAGCCGGCGTCGGCCCGGGCCTCGATCGCGGTCCGGATCCGCTCGCGGAGCTCGGCCGCCGCCTTGTCGGTGAAGGTGAAGGCGAGGACCGAGTCCGGCGCCACCCCCTGGTCGAGGACGAGCCGGCAGTAGCGGTCGACCATGACGCCGGTCTTTCCGGTGCCCGCCCCCGCCTCGACCAGGACGTCCTTGCCGGCCGCGGCTATCGCGGCGCTCTGCTCGGGCGTCGGCAGCCGCCCGCTCACTCTTCCTGCTCCTCGTCCTCGCGCGGCTCCTCGAAGGCGCGGTCGCGACGGCAGATCGGCGCGAATTCGCAGAAGGTCGGGCAGATCCCGTGGCCCCGGATCCCCTCCCTCGGGCCGGGGTCGCGGCGGATGTCGCCACTCCGCATCCGGGCGACGATCGCGCCGGCCCGTGCCCGCGAGTCCTCGAGCAGCTTCTCGTAGCCGTCCTCGTCGAGGAGGTCGGTGCCGGTGAGCCTGTAGGGGAGGTCGTCGGCGGCATCTCCCAGAACGGCTCCGCGCGGGGCCCGGGACGAGGTACCGCGCAGCGGGTGGTAGAGGCCTCCGACAGTGGGGGCGTCCCAGAGGTCGGCGACTGCGATCAGGTAGAGCTGGAGCTGGAGTTTC
>DASXBC010000088.1:0-4649 GCA_036406355.1 Solirubrobacterales bacterium
ACGACGCGCTGGCGGGTGCGTTTTGACCCTGGCGCCGCCGCAGATATTCAAGGCCTACGACATCCGGGGCGTCTACGGGACCGAGATGGACGAGACGACCGCGCTCGCGATCGGGCGCGCCTTCATCCGCGTCCTCTCCCGGCTCCGCGAAAAGCCGGCGGCCGAGCTGCGCGTCGGCCTCGGCCGGGACATGCGGCCGACCGCGCCTGCGATGGCGGCCGAGGTCCGCGATGGCATGATCATCGAGGGGGCGACGGTCCTCGACGCGGGCATGGTCGCGACCGAGATGCTCTATCACCTGGTTGGATCGCGGGAGCTCGACGGCGGCGCGATGGTCACCCCGTCCCACAACCCGAAGCGGTACACGGGGGTAAAGCTGCTGCGCGAGGGCGCCCTCGCGCTCTCCGGCGAAGCGGGGATCGACGAGGTTCGAAGGGAGATCGAGGCCGGCCTCGACCACGGGCCGGGCGGCGGCTCGTTCGAGGAGGTCGACATTTGGGACGACTACCGCGCCAAGGCCCTCTCCTTCGTCGACCTCGAGAAGGTGAAACCGATGAAGGTCGTCGTCGACGGCAGCAACGGGATGGCGGGCCCGATGGTCGGCCCGATCCTGGAGCGGATGGGCCTCGAGCTCGAGGAGATGCACTTCGAGCCCGACGGCGAGTTCCCCGACGACGGACCGAACCCGCTGCTCGAGGAGAACCGGCGCCAGATCGTCGCCCAGGTGCGGGAGAGCGGCGCCGACCTCGGGATCGCCTGGGACGGCGATGCCGACCGCTGCTTCTTCATCGACGGCGACGGCAGTTTCTGCGACGGCGACTTCGTCTGCGCCCTGCTCGCGCGCTCGCAGCTTCAGACGCACCCGGGGGCGCTGATCCTCTACGACCCGCGCTCGAGCCGCGCCGTCCGCGACGTCGTCGCCGACGCCGGCGGCCGCTCGGACATGTCCCGGGTCGGCCACGCCTTCTTCAAGCGCAAGATGCGGGCCGAGGACGCGATCTTCGGCGGCGAGGTCTCCGGCCACTACTACTTCCGCGAATTCTGGTGCGCCGACTCGGGGACGGTCCCGGCGCTGTTGATGCTCGGGCTGATCTCGGTCGAGGGCCGCAGCCTCGGCGAGATGATGGCCGACTTCCGCTCGCGCTACTTCATCTCCGGCGAGATCAACTCCGAGGTCGACGATCAGGCGGCGAAGATGGAGGAGATCGCCGATCGCTATTCCGACGGCGAGCAGGCTCGACTCGACGGGATCTCGGTCGACTACGAGGATTGGCACTTCAACGTCCGCCCCTCCAACACCGAGCCGCTGCTCCGCCTCACGCTCGAGTCGCTGGTCTCGGTTGAGGACATGGAAGCGAAACGGGATGAGCTCCTCGACGTCATCCGGGGGTGACCCCGATACCCGAGGACGCGAGAGGGCGGGCGCGAGATTTCCGGTGACCATCGGCGCGCCCGCCCGAGAGCGGAGGAGGTGGCGGCGTTGGTGAACACGCCGCAGGAGGCGTTGGAGCAGGCGGCGCTCGCCGGGATCCACCGGCTGCCGATCCCGACCCCGTTCGCGGTCGGGCGGGTCAACTGCTACCTGATCGAGGACGAGCCGCTGACGCTCGTCGACACCGGCCCGAACTCCGGCAAGGCGCTCGACGAGCTCCAGCGCCAGCTCGCCGAGCGCGACCACGCGATCGACGAACTCGAGCTCGTGATCCTCACCCACCAGCACATCGACCATCTCGGCCTGGTCGAGATCGTCGTCGAGCATTCCGGCGCCGACGTCGCCGCGATCGGCGTCGCCGCCGAGCGGCTCGCCAACTTCAGCGAGGATGCCGAGCGCGAGGACGAGTTCGCGGTCGACCTGATGCTCCGCAACGGGATCCCGCCCGAGGTCGCCCACGCGTTGCAGAGCGTCTCCCGCAGCTTCCGCGGATGGGGCTCGCACGCGCAGGTGACGAGGCCACTGGACGACGGCGACGTGATCGAGTTCGGGAATCGCCGGCTCCAGGCGCTGCACCGGCCAGGCCACAGTCCGTCGGACACGATCTTCTGGGACGAGCAGCGCCAGATCCTGATCGCCGCCGATCATCTGATCGGCCACATCTCCTCCAACCCCCTGATCGCCCGTGCCCTCGACGGCTCCGACCGCCGCGAGCAGGCCCTCGTCACCTACATCGAGTCGCTGCGCAAGACCCGCGAGATGCCGGCCGACTTCGTCCTCTCCGGCCACGGCGAGCCGATCACCGACCACGTCGCGCTGATCGACGAGCGCCTTGCGAAGACCGAGCGCCGCAAGGAGAAGATTCACGGCCTGATCGCCGAGCGCCCCCGCACCGGTTACGAGATCGCGCAGGCGATCTGGGGCAACGTTGCCGTCACCCAGGCCTTCCTCACCCTCTCCGAGGTGATCGGCCATGCCGACCTGCTGGTCAACGAAGGGCGGGTGCGCGAGGTCGATGACGGGGAGGTGATCCGGTATGAGGCGACCGGGTAGGCGCTCGGCGAAGAAGCGGATGCTGCTCATCGTCAACCCCTACGCGACGACGGTCTCCAATCGGCTCAAGAACCTCGTCGTCTACGCGCTCCAGGGGCGGTTCGAGGTCGAGATGGTCTCGACCGAGGCGCAGAACCACGCGACCGAGATCGGGCGCGAGGTTCGCGACCACGGCTACGACATCGTCGTCGCCTTCGGCGGCGACGGGACCCTGAACGAGGTCGCCAACGGCCTTTCCGGAACCGACGTTCCCGTCTCAGTCCTCCCCGGCGGCTCGACCAACGTCGTCTGCCGCACGCTCGGGATACCCAACGACGTCGTCGACGCGACCGAGCACCTGCTCGCCCTCGCAGACGACTGGGCGCCGCGGAAGATCGACCTCGGCACCGTCGACGAGCGCCGTTTCGTCTTCGCCTGCGGGGTTGGGATCGACGCCACCGTCGTCAAGCGGGTCGACGCCCACCCCGGGATGAAGTCGCGAGCCGGGCCCTACTACTACACCTGGGCCGCGCTCTCGGCCTTCTATCGCGACTTCCTCCTCAAACCGGTCGAGGTCGAGGTCGAGGTCGCCGGCAAGACGGTCGCCGGAGTCACGGCCCTGGCCCAGAACTCAGACCCGTTCACCTACTTCGCCAGCCACCCGCTCCGTGTCTGCGAGGGGGTGGAGATCGACGATGGCACCCTCTCTCTCGGGGTTCTCAAGCGCGCCGCACAGCGCGACATGCCGACGCTGATCACCCGCCTGTTCAGCGAGAGGCGCCCGGCGGCCCGCCATCGCCAGATCGAGCACTTCGAGGGCGTCACCGAAGCCGCCGTCCGCTCGACCTCGACCTCGAGGGACGGCGCCGCCCGGCCGTTTCCGGTCCAGGTCGACGGCGACTACATCGGCGAGCGCACCGAGGTCCGGCTCGGCGTCGAGCCCGGCGCCCTCACGTTCGTCGCCTGAATCAGGACTTCGGCGTGATCCGGTAGGCGTCGAAGACCGACTCGACGTTGCGCAGGCGGGTCAGGCACTGCTTCAGCTGCTCGGGGTCGCCGACCTCGATCACGAAGGTGTTCTTCACCATCGGGTGCCTGGTCATGCAGCTCGCCTCGATGATGTTGATCCCGGCCTCGGAGAAGGTCCGCGAGAGGTCCTCGAGAAGCCGGGTGCGGTCGTAGGCGTCGATCTGGAGCTGGACTCGGTAGGAGGCCTCGTTGTCGCCGTTCCAGCTCACCTCGACGAATCGTTCCGGCGCCCGTTTCAGCGCCTTCAGGTTCTTGCAGTCGGTGCGGTGGATCGTGATCCCACGGCCGAGCGAGACGTAGCCGGCGATCTCGTCGCCCGGGACCGGCCGGCAGCACTTGGCGAGGCGGACCGCCACCTGATCGGCCCCCTTCACCTTGATCCCGTAGTTGGAGGCCTCCTTGGTGCGCTGCGCCTTGTAGTCGGTCGCGGTGCTGCCGAACGGCTCGTGCTCCTCGACCGCCTCGCCCCCCTGCAGCCTCTGCATCACCTTTTTGGCGACGGCCTTCGTCGAGATCTTGCCCTGGCCGAGAGCGATGTAGAAGTCGGTCGCCTTGCGGTAGCCCATCTCGCGGATCACGTCCGCGAGCAGCGGCGAGATCGCGACCTTCTGCATCGGAATCCCACGCTTGCGGAGCGTCTCCTCGAGCGCTTCGCGCCCCCGCTTCTCGGCGTCCTCCCGCCTTTCCTCTTTGAAGAAGGCGCGGATCTTGTTGCGGGCGCGGCTCGTCCGGACCAGGTTCAGCCAGTCGCGCGAGGGCCCGCGCTTCTGCTTCGCGGTAAGAACTTCGACGATGTCGCCGGAGCGCAGCTGGTAGTGGAGCGGGACGATGCTGCCGTTGACCTTGGCGCCGACGCAGCGGTGGCCGACGTCGGTGTGGACGGCGTAGGCGAAGTCGAGCGGGGTCGAGCCGGCGGAGAGGTTCTTGACCTCCCCCTTCGGCGTGAAGACGAAGACCTCGTCCTCGAAGAGGTCGACTTTGAGCGACTCGAGGAACTCGGTCGGGTCCTGGTCGCCCTGGGCCTCGACCAGCTGCCGCAGCCAGGTCATCTTCTCGCGCTGCGGGTCGCCGGTCGCGCCCTCCTTGTAGGCGACGTGGGCGGCGACGCCGTACTCGGCGAGCTTGTGCATCTCGGAGGTCCGGATCTGGATCTCGA
>DASXBC010000089.1:0-2159 GCA_036406355.1 Solirubrobacterales bacterium
GCGCAGTGAGCGCGTCCCAGGGCTGGTGGATGGTGCGGTCGTCGCTCATCTGCCCTCCTAGAGCATGATTCGCCCGCCGCTGATGTCCAGCGTGACGCCGGTCAGCCACGAGGCCGAGTCGGAAACGAGAAACAGGGTCGCGAGGGCGCAGTCCGCGGGGGTGCCCATCCGGCCGAGCGGCGACATCTCCGCGACCTTCGCCTGCGCCTCGGTGTCCATGATCCGGTCGATTCGCTCGGAGCGGACCGTCGCGGGCGCGATCGAGTTGGCGCGGACGTTGTGCGGGCCCAGCTCCATCGCGATGTGGCGCGTGAACTGGACGACCCCGGCCTTCGCGGCGGCGTAGGAGGCGGTCAGCAGCTTGTCGAGATAGCGGCCGCCGTTGGATGCCATCGTCACGATCACGCCGCTGCGGCGCTCGATCATCGATGGGACGACGGCGCGGACGGCGAGGAAGGTGGAGGTGAGGTTGTCCTCGATCACCGTCCTCCACTCCTCCACCGAGATCTCATCGATCGGCGTGAAGGCGCCGAAGCCGCCCGCGAAGGGGAGCAGGATGTCGATCGGGCCGAGCTCCTCCTGAGTGATCCTGAGCATCCGACCGATGTCCTCGGGGTCGCCGCCGTCGGCCGAGATCCCGATCGCATCCGCGCCGGAATCGGTCAGCTCGCCGACGATCTCGTCGATGCCCGTCTGAGAGCGGGCGACCACCGCGACCCGGACCTCGTTGGCGGCCAGCATCCGCACCGTTTCGGCACCGATCCCCTTGGACCCTCCCGTGACGAGGGCGACCTTCCCCGCCAGGTCCGGGTAGGTCGGTATCGGGCGCTGCTCAGCCGGCACTTCAGGCGGCCGAGAGGACCTCGGGGTTGACCGGGCGGTCCGGTGGCTCGCCGGTCAGGGCGCGAACGACCTCGGCGGCGGCCCGCCGCTGCAGCTCCTGCTGAGCCTCGATCGAGTAGAAGCCCATGTGGGGCGTCAGTATCGCGCGGGGATGCCTGCGGAGGGGGTGGTCGGCCGGTGGAGGCTCCTCCTCGGTGACGTCGAGCGCGACGCCGCTGAGCGCCCCGCTCTCCAGCGCCTCCGCGGCGGCGTCCATCTCGACGAGCGGCCCGCGGGAGGTGTTGACGACGATCGGGGAGCGGTTCATCTTCGCGATGGACTCGCGCCCCACCAGGTGGCGGTTCTCCTCGGTCATCGGCAGGTGCAGCGTGATCGCGTCGGCCTCGGCGAAGGCCTCATCGAGGGTCTCCGCCCGGTCCACGTCGAGATCCCATTCCTCGATGAACGGGTCGTAGGCGACGATCTCGAAACCGAATGGCTGGGCACGGGAGATGACCTTGCGCCCGATCCCGCCGGCGCCGATCACCGCCAGGCGGCGCCCCTCGAGCCGGTGGACCGCCCCCTGGGGGACCACCCACTCGCCCTTTCGCACGTCGCGATCCGCGTCCACGATTCCCCGGGCCAGTCCGAGCAGGAGGCCGAGGGTGTGGTCGGCGACCTCGTCCTGGCAGTAGTCCGGGACGTAGGTGACGACTATGCCGTTCCGCGTCGCGGCCTCGATGTCGATGTTGTCGAAGCCGATCCCGTATCGCGAGATGATCTTGACGCCGGCCTGGGCGGCCGCGTCGACCACCGCCTCGGGGATCTTCGCGTAGCAGACGAGCATCGCCTCGGCGTCCGCCACCGCGGCGACGAGCGATGCCTCGTCGACGTCATCGGCGAGGGTGAGCTCGGCGCCATGGGGCTCCAGGAGCACGCGCTCGGTATCGAGATCCGCGAATACGTGGTCGGTAACGAGGACCTTGCGGCTCATCCCTCAGAGCGCGTAGTCGTAGAACGGGTGCTTGGTGAACAGCACCGGCCCGTCCTTCGTCACCAGGAGGTTCTCCTCCAGCCGCACGGTCTGCTCCAGACCGGGGTGGCCGGCGAACGTCTCTGCCGCGAAGTACATGCCCTCCTCGAGCTCGACCGGGTAGTCGAGCGAGTACGCGCGGGAGATCCACATGCCCTCGTACAGGGAGAGCCCGATCGAGTGCGCGAACTGCTGCAGGGTGACCGTCCCGTACTCGTCGTCCGCATACTTCGGGAACTTCGAAGCGACGTCGGCGGTCGTGTTGCCCGCCTTCATCATCTCGATCGCCGCGTACATGCTCTCG
>DASXBC010000090.1:0-3179 GCA_036406355.1 Solirubrobacterales bacterium
CATCGAGGTCGTGGCCGCCTGCGGTCCCGAGCAGATCGGGTGCGCGGCGGCCAAGCTCCCAGAGCAGATCGTCGAGGACCGGCGGCTCCAGCCCGGCCGTCAACGCGACCCGCTTCAGCGCCGTCCGGCTGGCCTCGCGTACGACCTCGACGGGGCCCGGATGGACGAGGCCGGATCGCAGCGCCAGGCGCATCAGCACGTTGTCGGCGCAGACCTCCCAGTTGTCGGAGTCAGCGACCGTGAGCCAGCCGCGTCGGGCGGCGATCTTGGCGAACAGGAAGGACTTCTTGGCCAATGGGTCGGCGAAGGCTTCGAAGTCGGCGAGCCGCGCAATCAGGCCACCGGGGCCCCCGAGGCGGGACTCCGCGGCGGCGATCAGCGCCTCGGCCGAGCCCTCGTAGCGCTCGCCGAGGCCGGAGGCGAGGTCGCGCCAGAGCCCTGCCCGCCCCTCGGACCCCGAGACCGTCTCGCCCCCGACTCGGAACAGCTCCTCGACGCGGCGCCCGTCGACATCGGCGAGCGAGGCGGCGCTGAGCATGCCGGGGCTGCGGCGCTCGGCCGCGCAGGCCAGCGCCCAGATCAGGGCGCTGCCGTCGTAGGGCCCCTTGCCGCCGACCAGGTAGGCGCGGCGGTAGCCGCTGCGGTGGTCGATCGCACACAGGAACAACGCCGCGTCGGGTCCGGGTGCGTCGGCGAATTCCGGTGGCCGGTAGTCCTCGGCCAGCAGCCGGACCCGCGCCGCGACCTCAGAGATGAGCTGGGGATCCGCCGGATGGCGGGCGTCGACGGCGCCTACCACCAGAAGGTCGAGTCGATGTCCTCCAGCTCCTCGATCGGCTTCGTGTAGACGCCCGATGAGAGGTACTTCCATCCGTCGTCGGGGATCAGGAAGACGACATTGCCCTCGTCGAGCTCGTCGGCGATCCGCGAGGCCACAGACGCAATCGCACCCGAGGAGACGCCCGCGAAGACGCCCTCCTCGTCGAGCAGCCGCTTGGTCCAGACGATCGCGTCGCGGTTGGAGACCATGATCTTGCGGTCGAGCAGGGCCAGATCGATGATCGGCGGGATGAAGCCGTCATCGAGCGAGCGCAGGCCCTGCACCGGCTCGCCCTGCATCGGCTCGGCGGCTACGACCAGCGTCTCTGGGTCCTCCTCCTTGAGCCGCCGCCCGTTGCCCATCAAGGTGCCCCCGGTCCCCAGCCCGCCGACGAACGCCGCGACCTCGTCGAGCTCCTCGAGGATCTCCGGGGCGGTTCCCTCGTAATGGGCGCGCGGGTTGGCCTCGTTGCCGTACTGATAGGGCATGTAGTAGGCCGGGTCCTGCTCGGCCATGTCGAGCGCCATCTCAACGGCGCCGTTGGAGCCCTTGGCTCCCTCCGAGTAGACGATCTCCGCCCCGTACATGCGCAGCAGCGCGGTCCGCTCCTCGGTGACGTTCTCGGGCATCACGACCTTCAGCGGATAGCCCTTGCGCCGGCAGATCATCGCCAGCGAAATCCCGGTGTTGCCCGAGGTCGGCTCGAGAATCGTCTGGCGCGGCCCTATCAATCCGCCCTCCTCGGCCGAATCGATCATCGCCTTGGCGACGCGGTCCTTGACCGAGCCGGTCGGGTTGCGCCCCTCGAGCTTCGCGTAGATCCGGACGGTGGGCTTGGGCGAGAGCCGCGGCAGCTCGACCAGGGGCGTGTGCCCGATCGACTCGACGATGTCGGTGAAGCGCCCGCCGCAGGGGCGATTGAGAAGTTCGTCTGAGGGCACCGGGTCTCTCTCGACTCGCTACTTCAGAAAGTGTAGTGAAGGATAGGCGCAGCGGCCACGATGCGCAGCAGCCGGGGGTGGCGTATGTTGCACGCGTCAGGCGTTCTTGAGAACTGGAGGGAAGAATCGGATGAGACGGACCCGGCTTGGCGCCCTGATCGCGGCGGCCGCGCTGCTGGCGCTGGCAATGATCGCGGCGGGCTGTGGAAGCGACAACGACAACGGTGGCGGCGGTTCGAGTGGCGGAGGCGGCGGAGAACTGACCGCGACGCCGGGAATCAACGTCGCCAAGGATCCCAAGATAGCCGCCGCGGTTCCGAAGTCGATCTCGTCTGGAGGGACGCTCACCGTCGCCGCCGATGCGACCTATGCGCCGAATGAGTTCATCGCCTCTGACGGCAAGACGGTCATCGGGATGGACGCCGACCTCGCCAAGGCCCTCGGGCAGGTGATGGGACTGAAGGTGCAGATGAAGAACGCGACCTTCGACGCGATCATTCCCGGCCTGGCGGCGAACAAGTACGACCTCGGGATGTCGTCGTTCACCGTGACCAAGGAGCGCGAGAAGACCGTCGACTTCGTCACCTATGCAATTGCCGGCACCTCGTTCTACGTCGATGCCCAGGGCGGCCCGGACATCCAGACGCTGGCCGACCTCTGCGGTCACAAGGTCGCGGCCGAGCGAGGGACCACCCAGGCGACCGACGCCACGGAGCAGGACAAGAAGTGCAAGGCAGCGGGCAAGCCCGGGGTCGAGCTCCAGGTCTATCCCGACCAAAACCAGGTCAACCTGGCGCTGTCGAGCGGCCGCGCCGACGTCGGGATGGCGGATTCGCCGCCCGCCGCCTACGCGGTCGAGCAGTCGGATGGCAAGTTCAAGCTCTCGGGGACGCAGTACGGCACTGCGGCCTACGGGATCGCGATGCCGAAGGGGAACGGGATGGCACAGCCCGTCCTCGACGCCCTCAAAAAGGTGATGGACGACGGGGCCTACCAGAAGATCTTCGATTACTGGGGGCTCGTCAAGAAGGGCGACTCGGGATGCCCCTGCACGATCACGAACCCGGAGATCAACCCGACAGACGTTCCGGCCAGCTAGTCGCACTGGTGAATGGCCGGGGCCGGGCCGGTTAGCGCGACAGAGGAAATAGCGAGGGAGCCGCCGGGCGAGATCCAGGCGGTTCCCGTCCGCCATGTCGGGCGCTGGATCGCGGCCGCGATCGTCGCGGTCCTGCTGGTCGCGCTGACCAACTCGGTCGTGACCAACTCCCGCTTCGAATGGGACGTCGTCGGGGATTTCCTCTTCTCGAGCCGGATCCTCGACGGTCTGAGGGTCACCCTGGAGCTCACCGCGCTGGCGATGGCGATCGGGATCGTGCTCGGCGTCGTGCTGGCGCTCATGCGACTCTCGGCCAATC
>DASXBC010000091.1:0-15658 GCA_036406355.1 Solirubrobacterales bacterium
CGGTGAAGGTCCTGCCGATATCCACGCCGGCGTGATCGTCGGAACCGCCGATCCCGGTGCCGCCGTGCGTCTCGATGTAGATCACGGCCGGGGCGTTGAGCTCCGCTGCCCGTGACCCGTTGCGCACCTCCCAGATCGGGAACAGCTCGGCGAGCCGGCGCCGGTGGCGCGGCGCGAGCGGGGAGGCGACGTCGTAGAACGGATGCGCGAGCGCGCACGCGATCCCGCTCTCGTGAAGGTAGGCGGCGCAGGCCTCGACGTCGCCGGCGTGTGCCTGCAGCCAATCGTGGTCTCCGGGAGTGATCCCGTAGCAGAGGACATGCACCGCCTGGGCCTCGCCGGCGAAACGTGCGGTCAGCTCCTCGGAGATGAAGCAGTCGGGCCGCCCGTCGAGCTCGAGACAGCCGTCGATCGTGTCGTGGTCGGTGATCGTCACGAAGTCCATCCCCCTGCGCCTGGCGAGCTCGTAGACCTCCTCTGGAGGAGTGGCGCACTCGGGGAGGCCGAGCGACCGCTGAATGCCCAGTCGCGAGAGCTGTGAGGCGGTGGAGTGGCAGTGCAGATCAACGCGGGAAGTCATCGGTGTCTCCCTCTCTATTCGCTTTTTCTCGACTCCAAGTTTCCGCCCTTAGCAGGGAAAACTTGTGAACTGCCGGGAAATTGCGCGTAAAGAACCTGTGAACGCCCCGCCTAGAGGCTGCGCTCCAGCGCCGCCCAGGTGCCGCGGCTCGCCTCGGCCTCCCAGAGGTCGATGAAGTCGCGGAAGAGCTGCTCGCGGCGGGCGCGGAGAAGGGTCGTCAGCGAGGGGATTCCCTCGACGCGAGGCAGCATCACGTCGCAATCGTGGATGTCGCCGAGGACGCCCTGCAGCTCCTTCACCGCCCTCCGCGCCGCGGCGGCCTCCTCGCCGAAGCAGGACCCGGTGATCTCGAGGACGTAGCGCAGACGCTTGGCGGCGATCCTCATCTCGTGCTGGGCCGCTTCCGCACCGGGCTCCATCGCCCGCTGCGCGTGCTCGCGAAGCTCCTCGAGCCTGGTGCTGACGATCCGGCCGCTGTTCGACCGCAGCGATCCCTGAGGATCGAGCCCCTCGACCCGGCGGGCCTTCATTCGCCGGCCGCCGCGACGAGCTTGTCCAGGCGGCGGCGCAGCTTCATCAGCCGCTTGGCGTCGACCGCCGGGGCGAGGCCGTCGTTCGCCTCCCGCTGCTCCTCGCGCAGGCTCCCGATAACCGTCTCCAGCCGGTCTCGGTCAGGGCCGCGAACCTCACCGGAGAAGCCGGCGAGGAACTCGATCGCGACGTCGCGGTCGCGGCGCTCGCCGAGTGAGTCCGCCAGCGCCTTGACCCGCCTCAGCGCCCGTCGCCAGCGCTTCGGCGGAAAGCAGGTCTCGAAGATCTCCATCGCAGCCCGCAGGCGCCGGGTCGCGACCCGCATGTCGTGGACGCGCTCGATGTCGCCGGTGTCGAGCACGCCCTCGGAATGCTCGAAGAGCTCGTCGGCGCGCAGCGCGATGACGCGGGCCGCCGCCTCGGCGAAAGGCGCGTCGCAATCGAGATCCGGGATCTCCCGGGCACGAGCCACGGCATGAGGCTAGAGAAAAAGCCCGAATTTGGGAGAAATCAGGCGGCGAGGCGCGCCGTCGGGGCACCGTTGGCGTTGCCGTTGAGAAGGTCGAGAACGACCCCCTCGCGGAGGCCACCCTTGCCGATCTGGAGGGGCTGGCCGAGCAGGTCGGAGACCTTCTCGAGCAGGAGCACCCCGGTGGCGAGGATCCTGACCCGCTCCGGGTCGAGCTCGAAGCGCCGCGCGACCTCGGCCGCCGGCTCGCCGGCCAGGATCCTGACTCCTCGCTCGAGGGTCTCGTACTCGAGCACCGCCCCGACGAGCCGCCGCAGCGAGGTGGCGCTGCCGCCGACCGCGACGGCCTGGGAGGGGTGGTCGATCTCGACCCCCTCGAAGTTCGACTCGATCCGCTCGCGGATCCTCCGGATCTCGGCCGCCGAGGGCGGGTCTGACGAGATCAACTCGTCGGCGAGGGTGCCGGAACCGATCTGCCATGAGCGGACCCGTTCGACCCCACCCGGGACGGTCCCTAGGACGACCTCGGTCGAGCCGCCGCCGACGTCGACGACCCCGACCTGCCCGGCGACAGGGTGACCGAGGGTTTTCGTCGCGCCGATGAACGCCAGCCGGCCCTCCTCCTCCTCGGTCAGGATCTGGACCGGGACTCCGGAAGCCTCGCCGATCCTGGTCGCGACGGCCTCGGCGTTGGCGGCCTCGCGAACCGCGGCGGTCGCCACCGCGCGGATCGTCTCGGCGCCGAGCTCGCGCGCCAGGCGCACCTGGGTGGCGACGACATCAGCGACCTCATCGACCTTCTCGCCGACGATCGCGCCTTCGGCGTCAAGTGCCTTGTTGATGCGGGTGTAGGCCCGCTGCTCCATCACCTTCTTGAGCTGGCCATCGACCGGTTCCGCCACGAGCACGCGCGTCGTATTCGACCCGATATCTATGGCCCCGCAGAGCATCAGTGACGGTTGCTCATCTTGTCAGACGTTTCGGACTGGATTCGTGCCCAGTCCGCTCGTTCCGGAGGCCCGGAAACTGCATCAGGGCCGGAGGGTCTCCTCGGGGTGCGAGGCATCCTCGAACTCGCGGAAGAGGCCGGTGACGACGAACGCCACCTGCTCCCCGATGTCCACCGCGTTGTCGCCGATCCGCTCGATCGCCCGGGCGGTGAGCAGCATCGTCATCGCCCACTCGCGCTTGTCGGGGTCGTCGCCGATCTCGAGCGCGAGGGCGAAGCATTCGCGGTTGAGGTGGTCGACCGCGTCGTCCTGGCGGACCAGGTCGCGGGCCATCTCGACGTCTCTCTCCATGAAGGCGCGCTGGGACTGGGAGATCAGAGCCCGGGTCTGTTTGCCCATCGTCAGGATCAGCTTCACCATCTCCGCGTCGGCGGGCGGTTCGTTGCCGGTCAACGGGATCAGCTTGCAGACGTTCACGCACTGGTCGCCCATCCGCTCGACGTTCTTGAGCACATGGAGAAGAGCCGATATCAGTCGCAGGTCGGTCGCCACCGGGGACTGCACCGCTAGCAGCGTGATCAGCGCCTGATGGACCTCGAGGTAGCGGCCGTCGATGCGGTCGTCGTCGGCGATCACCAGCTGCGCGAGCTCGACGTCCTGGTGCTCGACCGCCTCCATGGTCCGCCCCAGGGCGGCGCTCACCAGGTCCAGCCCGCCCAGCGCGCTGGCCTCCAGCTGAGTCAATTCCTCCTGATATTGGGTCCGCGTTTCGGTCGCCATCTCCACCTACCCGCCTCAGCCGAATTTCCCCGTCACGTACTGCTCGGTCCGCTCGTCGTCCGGGTTAGTGAACAGCTTCTCGGTCGGCCCGACCTCGACCAGCCCGCCGTCGAGCATGAAGGCCGTGGTGTCTGCGACACGCGCCGCCTGCTGCATGTTGTGGGTGACGATCACGATCGTCACCCGCTCACTCAGCTCGCCGATCAGCTCCTCGATTTTCAGCGTCGCCAGCGGGTCGAGAGCCGAGCAGGGCTCGTCCATGAGAAGGACCTCGGGTTCGACGGCGAGAGCGCGGGCGATGCAGAGCCGCTGTTGCTGACCGCCCGAGAGCCCAGCCCCAGGGCCCTTGAGCCGGTCCTTCACCTCGTCCCAGAGGCCGGCCCCGGCCAGCGCTTCCCTGCCGCGATCCTCGAGCTCCCCGCGCGGGGCGCCGGTCAGCCGCAGCCCGGCGGTGACATTGTCGAGCACCGACATCGTCGGGAACGGATTCGGCTTCTGGAAGACCATCCCGACCGAGCGCCTGACCGCGACGATGTCGACCCGCTGGTCGTAGAGGTCGAGGCCGTCGAGGAGAACCTGGCCCTCGGCCCGGGCGCCGTCGATCTCCTCGTGCATGCGGTTGATGCAGCGGACCATCGTCGACTTCCCGCATCCCGACGGACCGATGATCGCGGTCACATCGCCGGATTCGAAGGCCAGGTCGATGCCGCGGACCGCGTGGTTGGAGCCGTAATAGGCGTGCAGGCCCTTGAGCTCGATGTCGCCCGCCGCCGGCCGCGACCCGGCTCGCTCGGCGGGCCGGACCGGGCGCACGGGCACAGCGGTCTCGACCGACGTCTCGGCGCGCTGCCGATCTGGCTGATTCTGCTCGCTCAACGCTGGGCTCCGGACCTGCTTTCCGCTGTCCATCCTAGGGCTCCTCGGTGGCTTCTCGAAAAGGGGCACTCAGGCCCCCATTCGCCTGCGGGATCGGGCGTAGAAGGCCCGGGCGACGATGTTCAGCGCCAGGACGGTGGCGATCAGGACCAGCGCCGCCGCCCATGCTTCGGTGTGGGCCTCGGGCTTCGGCGACTCCGAAGACTGGAAGATGAAGATCGGGATCGAGGCCAGTGCTTCGCCGGGATCGGTCAGCACGCCCTGGCGGAAGATCGAGGAGGCGAAGAGCAGTGGAGCCGTCTCGCCGGCGACCCGAGCGACGCCCAGCAGGGCACCGGTGACCAGGCCCCCGGCCGCGGTCGGGATCGTGATCCTCACGACCGTTCGCCAGTGGGCGATGCCGAGCGCGCTGGAGGCTTCCTTGAGCGTCGCGGGGACCAGGCTCAGCACCTCCTGGGCGGTGCGGGCGACGATCGGCAGCATCACGATCGAGAGCGCCACGGAACCGGCGAAACCACTCTGCGAATTGCCGACCACCAGCAGGCCGTAGACGAAGATGCCGGTGATGATCGTCGGCACGCCGTTGAGCAGGTCGAGGATGAACCGGATCGCGTGCGCGATCCGGTTCGGGGCGAACTCGGTGGTGTAAATGGCGACCAGGATTCCGACCGGGATCGCAAGGAGGGAGGCGATGCCGACGATGATGGCGGTGCCGACGATCGCGTTTGAGATTCCGCCGCCGCTTTCGCCGAAGAGGGCGGTCGGGGTGGTGAGGAAGTGCCAGCTGAGCGCGCCGACGCCCTTGAGAAAGACCGAGCCGACGACGATCACGAGGACCGCAACCGCCAGCACCGCCGCCAGCGTCGAGGAAACCTCCACCAGCCGGTTGAAGCGGTTGCGGCGTCGCAGGTTGCCGCGATCGACGAGGAGGGCGTGGGGCGGCGCGCTCACAGCCCGCCGGCCTCGGTCTCGGTCACGTCGATGTCGGTCAGGGTGCCCCGCTGGACGATGACCCGGGCGATCACGTTGACGATCAGGGAAAAGACGAGAAGGATCAGTCCCAGATAGACGAGCGAGGCCGTCTGCAGTTCGCTCGTGGCGCCGGCGAACTGCGAGGCGATCTGGGCGGCCAGGGTGCCGCCGGTGTGGAAGAGGGAGATATGGATGCCGTTTGCGCCGCCGATCACCTGGGCGACGGCGATCGCCTCGCCGATCGCCCGCCCGAGCCCGAGGATGGTCGCGCCGACGATTCCCGCCCGCGAGTAGGGCAGGACGACCTGCCTGACCATCTCCCAGCGGGTGGCGCCGAGCGCGTAGGAGGCCTCCTTGAGGTCGCCGGGCACGGTCTCGAAGACCTCACGGGTGATGCTGGTGATGATCGGAATCGCCATGATCGTCAGGATCAGCGCCGCTGTCAGGTAGCCGAACGCGGACGGATCGCCGCTGAAGATCGGCAGGAACCCGAGGACGCTCTTCAGCGCCGGCTCGACGGTGTCCCGCATGAACGGGCCGAGGACGAGGATCCCCCAGAGGCCGAGGATCACGGTCGGGATCGCCGCGAGCAGGTCGACCAGGGTCGCTACGGGACGCCGGATGCGGCGCGGCGCCAGCTCGGTCAGGTAGATCGATATCGCCAGCGAGAGCGGTGTCGCAAACAGCAGCGCGATGGCGGAGGTGACCACCGTCCCGTAGAGGAAGGGGGCCGCCCCGAACCGTTTGCTGACCGGGTTCCAGTCGTTGGTGGTGACGAAGCCGAGGCCGAACTTCGAGATCGCCGGCCACGCCTCGTGAACGACCTCGTATGTGATTCCGGCGAGCGCGATCACGGCGAGCGCTGCCGCAAGGCCCGAGAGGCCTCGCAGCAGCGGGTCGCCGATCCGATCGCTTAGATTGCGCCGAGCCCTTAGAGCCGGATGTCTGAGGGCTCCGGCCTCCATCTAACCGCTGATCTTGGCCAGCGCCGACTTGTTGGCGCTGACGACCGGCTTCGGCAGCGGCGCGAAATCGAGTTCGGGGCCGTATTCCTGCCCTTCGCCGATCGCGTATTCGATGAATTCCTTCAGCTCTCCCGCCTTTTCCGATTCGAGCGGCACGATCACGTACGTGTAGGTCGAGATCGGGTAGGCGCCGCTGGCGCTCGGCGGCAGCTTGGCGAGCGATATTTCGTTGTTGGGGCCGATTTCGCTGACCGCCGCCGCGGCCGCTTCGACGCTCTTCACCCCCGGCATCGGGAACTTCCCGGCCGAGTTTTCGACCAGCGGCATGCTGAGTTCGTTTTCGAGCGCGTAGGCGAGCCCGACGTACCCGATCGAGCCGTCGGTCTGGGCGATCGCGGCCGAGACCCCGTCGTTGTGTTCGGCGCCGACGCCGGTCGGGAACTTGACCGAGGTCGAGGTGCCGACCTTTGACTTGAATTCCGGTTCCACGGTCGAGAGGTAGTTGGTGAACGCGTAGGTGTCGCCGCTGCCGTCGCTGCGGAACACGGGGGTGATCTTGGTGCTCGGCAGGCTGGCGCCCGGGTTGAGCTTGGCGATCGCCGGGTCGTCCCAGGAGGTGATCTTGCCGAGGTAGATGCCCGCCAGGACTTCGCCGTTCAGTTTCATGTTTTCCGGCGCGCCCTTCACGTTGTACGCGGGAACCGTCCCGCTGAGCGCCCACGGGATCTGCTCCACTTCACCCGCTTCTTCGAACTGTTCTTCGGTCAGCGGGGCGTCCGAGGCGCCGAAGTCGACGGTGCGGTTGGTGATCTGCTCGATCCCGCCACCACTGCCGATCGCACCGTAGGTGACCGCGATTTCGGTCTTTTCCTCGAATGCGGGTTGCCATTTGGACATCAGAGGCGCGACCAGCGTGCTGCCCGCACCGACCAGGGCTTCCTTGCCACCGCCCCCGCCCCCGCCGGTCGATTCCCCTGACGAGGAGCTGCCGCAGGCCGCAACGCCCACCGCCAACACGGCGACTGAGACTAGGACAGCCAACCATCTTGAGGCACTCACACGATCTCCTTCTTTCGTTTGACTGGACGTGAACGGGAGCCTCCCCGCGCATCCGGGGCCACAGTCCGAGTGGCCTCCCGAGGCAGCTTGTTACTCGCGTGCACGGAGCATGTGAAAAAGATGTAAAACATCAGCCGTCCGGAGAAAACCGGTAGCCGATGCCGTTGTGCGTGTGGATCAGGTCGAGGCCGGGCAGCGCTTCGCCGAGCTTCGCCCGCAGCCGGCTGACATAGACATCCACCGAGCGATCGTCCCGCCGGGGCTGACCGCCCCAGATCTCCGCGTACAGCTCCTCCCTGGTCATGATCCGCTGCGGATGCGCCGCAAGGGTGCTCAGCATCTGGAGCTCGCGCACGGTCAGGCTCAGCGGACGCCCGTCGACAAGGGCAGCATGCTCTTCCGGCCTGATCTCGAGGCGCGTGGGTCCCGTGCCGATGGGTCCGACTTCGGCCATCGCCTCGAGCATTGCGCCGAGATCCGACGCGGCGGTTATCTCGGCGTGAAGGTCTTGTGAACGGCTTGTAAAGCCGCGCTCAGGACGCGACCGCCCGTTCGCGCTTCGCCGCGAGGAGATCGGCGACCGGCTCTGCCGCGGCGGCGGGCTCCGGCTCACCTTCGGCGGCGGATTCGGGATCGAATCGGTAGCCGACCCCGAAGTGGGTGTGGATGTAGTGCCAGCCGGGTGAGCGCTTCTCGAGCTTCTGTCTCAGCTTGCGGATGAAGACGTCGACCGAGCGGTCGCCGTGTGCCATCGCGTAGCCCCAGACCCGCTGGTAGATCGCCTCGCGCTCCAGCACCTGTCCCTCGGACTCAGCCAACAGCTGCAGCAGCTCGAACTCGCGCCGGGTCAGGTCGAGGCTGGTGCCCGAGACGAACGCCTGGAAGCGGTCGGCGCGGATCTCGAGCTCGCCGGCGACCACGGGGCCCGCCTCGAGCTGCGGCCGGGCGCGGCGGCGGCGGCGCAGCACCGCCTCGATCCGCGCCATCACCTCTTCCGGGTGGCACGGCTTGCCGACCCAGTCGTCGACGCCGAGCCGCAGGCCGCGCACACGCTGGGCGACGGTCGACCGTTCGGTGCAGACGATCACTCCGAGGTCGGGAAGCATTCCGCAGACGCGCTCGAGGTAGTGCCATCCGTCCTCGCCGAGCACCGTCGGGTCCAGCAGGAGGGCGTTCAGCTTCATCGCCACCAACTCCTCCGGTGGGATTCCGCCACCCAGGGTGCGCTGCTGCCATCCGGCCGCCTGGGTGCGTTTCGACAGCACCGTGACGAACCCACTGTCGTCGTCGATAACCGCGAGCCTGATCGTCTGCTGGGTGTTCACGTGAACCACACTTTGCGACTGCCCTCTCTAGCTCGGGCACGAGGCGGCACGATTGTATGCATCCGCGACGGCGGCGCACACCCGTATGTGCCTGCGTTCACGAGATTTTCACAGCGCCGCCGACCCAAATTGGGCAAACCCGTCGCCGTCGGATTCTCCGGATGTTCACTCGCGGCCGCGTCGGTCGCGAAACACTCGTGCCCTCACGAGACTCCTCTCCGTCTCCCGCGAACGGCCCACTGCCCCGGGCCGTTCGCTTTTTTGTATCGCGGTCTGGGCGGGGAACCGGCGGTGCGGCCGGCGGCTAGAACGTCGGGGGTCGGAGGCCGGTGGCGATGATGAGGAGGATGGTCGCGCCGGCGAAGTAGCGGTAGAGGACGAACGGGCGGTAGCTGTGGGTGCGCACGAGGCGCAGCAACCAGGCGATCGCGAGGTAGCCGGAGACGGCGGCGGCCGTCGTGCCGACGATCATCGGGCCGGCGACGCCGCCGGGGAGACCGTCGTGGATCGCTTTCGCCGCTTCGAAGATCGTCGCTCCGAGGACGATCGGGATCAGGAGCAGGAACGAGAACCGGGCCGCGGCGTCGCGGTCAAGGCCGAGGTAGCGAGCGGCGGTGATCGTGATCCCCGAGCGCGAGGTGCCGGGGGCCAGCGCCAGCACCTGGGCGAGGCCGATGTAGAGGCCGTCCCGGATCGAGGAGCCCTCGAGCGGCTTGCGCTCCGGCAGCCGGTCCGCGTAGCCCAGCAGCGCCCCGAAGACGATCAGCTGGATCCCGATCATCCACGGCTCGCCGAGATGGTCCTCGAGGAAGCCGGAGCCGATACCACCGGCGATCACGGCGGGGACCGTGCCGACGGCGATCGCGACCGACAGCCGCTGCGCAGGGGTCTCGACCGCCCGCGCCCGGGCCGCGTCGAGGAATCCGTGGACCAGCTCGACCACCTCGCGGCGGAAGTAGGCGATGGCGGCGATCAGGGTGCCGGCGTGGAGCGCGACGTCGAAGGTCCGGTTGAATTCGTCGTGGTCGATCAGGAACGTGTAGTCCTGTAGCCAGGGGACGATGATCAGGTGCCCCGACGAGGAGATCGGCAGGAACTCGGTCAGCCCCTGGACGATCCCGAGGAGGAGGGCCTCTAGCTCGGACATGGTCGCGCGCCGCTCATGGTTGGCGCGGGAGCCTAGACGCCCCGCAGGTCATGCCACCGCACCCCGGTCCGGTAGATTTCCCGGCGTGAAGACACCGCTCCGCCGCGCCCGCGTCATCTCAGCCCTGCTGGCAGCGCTCGCCGTCTCGCTCCTCGCCGCTCCCACCGCCCTGGCCGACAACGGGACGGGCCTCGCCGGACCGATCACCGACAAAACGGTGACGCTCTTCTGCTTCGGGGTCATCCTCTTCTTTGCTTCGCTGGTGATCGTGCTCTCGCTGATCCAGGGCAGGCTCGAGCGGAGGAAGGAAATGCGCCAGCACGACCTCGACAGGTTCGGTCAGCGCTAGTCCAGCGTGAACCCGGAGAGCAGGCGTTTCTCGCTCTCCCCCTCGATCTTCGCGACGACCTCCACGCGCCCCTCGAGCGGCGTCCCGCGAATCTTCGTCGCCAGCAGGTCGTCGACCTGGAAGATCCCGGCCGAGTTGTTGAGCTCGATCTCGATCCGCACGGCCCTGCCCTCTCCGGGCTCGATCCGGACCTCGTCGATGGCCGCGGCCGAGATCGAGTGGATTCCCTCGCGGCCGGCTTCGAGCGGGATACGCGTCCTCCCCTGCGCCATGTCCAGCGCATCCGCGACCCGGACGACCCCGGCCTCGACCGTGTAGGGCTCGCCGCGCCTGCGATGGCCGATGATCGCGTGCAGGATCTCGGAGGCGATCACCGTTCGTTTCGGCTCTTTGTAGGAGCCCGCCAGCAGCCGGTCGAGGGCGCCTGCGCCGAGGAAAAGGCTGTATGCCTCGTGGTCGTTGCGGTGGATCGACATCCCGACGTCGTGGAGGAGGGCGCCGCCGGCGACGACGACCTCGGCGTCGCGCGCCGACATCCCGTGGTCGGCGACGACGCTCGGCTCGACGCCGTCCCTGACCAGCAGCCGCAGCAGACGCAGAGCGATGTTGAGGACGATCTGCATGTGGACCCACGAGTGGTCCGACATCCCCAGTCGTTCGGCGTGGACCTGCGCCATGTACCACCAGGTGCGGACCTGATCGTCGTCGTTGACCGCCGCCAGGAAGCTCTCCAGCTTGCGATTCCCACGGGTCGGCGCCCGCACGGTCGCCTCCTCGGTCGCCTCCTTGAGCGGCTTCCGAGTCGGCCCCTCGGGGTCCGGAGCGGGAACTCGCTCGTCGTCGCTCATCGACGATGATCGTAGGGCAGGAGACGGGCGGTCGGCCGCACCACGACCAAATCGATGATCGCGCTTCGCTCGCGGCGCGAAGGATCAGAAGACGACGCTTGGTCGCTCCGCGCTCACGAGCCGCAGACGGGCCAGGGGCTGGAGCCGGAGCTCGCGTAGAGGAGCGCCGCCCGGTAGTCCTGTTCGGCCTCCGGGGCCGCGGCGGGGTCGCCGCTGCCTCCGACCGAGGCCCACGTTTCGTACGTGAACTGGTACTTCCCGCGGTAGGTCCCGTCGGAGGACACGATCGCCGGGTCGCCGCCGGACTCGCAGGCTGCGATCGCGTCGAGCGTTTCCCGTGAGACCCCGCCCGGCAGGGCCGCGAACGATTCGCGGCTCTGGCGTCGCTGCCGTCGCAGCTCGGCGCGATGGGCGGCGCGGATCCGCCGCACGCCGATCGTGATCGCGTGATGGAAGTTGGAAACCGGGCGGGTCAGTGGGTTGGTCGCGGCCGGAACCGCATCGGCGAGGCCGATCCGCTGCTCCGAGCCCCTGTCCGGGCCGGCGGCGCCGTGGGCTGCCGGCGGGAGAGCGAGGACCGCGATGAGGGCAAGAAACGAATATGTGCGCTTTGTAGGCAAGCGGGGAACCGTGGCGGGGTTCCCGGCGCCGCTGGGTGAGGGCCGTCACATTCCTTACCTTTCTAGCGACAATCGCAACAATCTCAGGCGTGGAGAGGAGGCCTCTAAACCAAACGTGAACCTTGTCTTGCAGGGGATTTGGGCCGATCTCGGCAATCATTCGCCGATCGCGGACGAACATCGAACATCGCGGCTGCTCCTCGCCTGCCCCGACCGCCCCGGCCTGATCGCCGCCGTCAGCGGGTTCCTCGCCGACGCCGGCCTCAACATCGTCGACGCCGATCAGCACTCGAGCGACGAGGGCCGCTTCTTCATGCGGATGGCGTTCGAGCCGGCGCCCGAGAGAGAGCGCGATGCCCTTCACCGCCGCTTCCGGGAGGAGATCGCCGACCCGTTCGAGATGGAGCACCGCTTTGCCGACTCGGCCGAGCGCAAGCGGGTCGCGGTGATGGTCTCGCGCGAAGACCACTGCCTCTCCGACCTGCTCTGGCGCTGGCGGAGCGGCGAGCTCGGCGCCGAGATCGTCGGCGTGATCTCCAACCACCCCGACCACGCCGACCAGGTGCGCTCGCTCGGCCTCCCCTACCACCATGTGGAGGTCGACCCCGCCGACCGGCCCGCCGCCGAGCGGCAGGTGCTGGAGCTGCTTGGCGAGGGTATCGACCTGCTGGTCCTCGCCCGCTATATGCAGATCCTCAGCGGCGACTTCCTGCGGCGGCTGGGGGCGCCGGCGATCAACATCCACCACAGCTTCCTGCCGGCCTTCGTCGGCGCCGATCCCTACTCCCGGGCCCACGAGCGCGGCGTGAAGCTGATCGGAGCGACCGCCCACTACGTGACCGAGGAGCTCGACGCCGGGCCGATCATCGACCAGGACGTGACCAGGGTCAGCCACCGCGACGAGACGGCCGACCTGATGCGGATCGGCCGCGACATCGAGCGCCTCGTCCTCGCCCGGGCGGTGATCGCCCACGTCGACGACCGAGTGCTGCTCGACGGGGCGCGGACGATCGTCTTCTGAGGACTGCGCCTCAGAGCGGGGAGTATCGTCATCGACGATGGAGCAGGCGACGATCGCACGCCCCTCCCCCGCTCTCCCGGACGCGGCCCCGCCGGGCCCGAGGCTGCCGGGAGCCGTGCAGGCGGTTCGCTATGCGCGCCGACCGCTCGGCTTCCTGATCGACCTCCACCGCCGCTACGGCGACGTATTCACGGTCTCGTTCCCGTTCTTCGACCGTCTGGTCTACGTCGCCGACCCGGCACTGGTGAAGGAGCTCTTCACAGGCTCTCCCGAGCAGTTCCACGCCGGTGAGGCAAACGCGACGGTGCTCGAGCCCGCGCTCGGCCCCAACTCGGTCCTGACCCTCGACGAGGACGCCCACATGCGGCAGCGCAAGCTCCTCCTGCCCCCCTTTCACGGCGAGAGGATCGGTCGCTACGGCGACCTGATCCGTGAGATCACGATGCGGCAGATGGAGCGCTGGCCCGTCGGCGAGCCTTTCGCGCTGCGGCCCCATACCCAGCGGATCACGCTGGCGGTGATCATGCGCGCAGTCTTCGGCGTCGACGACGAGGAGCGGCTCGCGAGGCTGGGCAGCCTGATCGATGGGTTCAGCTCGCGGGTCAACCCCGTGGTCGCCTTCCCGGCGCTGCAGCGCGACCTCGGCCGTTGGAGCCCGTGGGGACGTTTCGTCCGAGCGCGGGCGGCGCTCGACGAGTTCGTCTACGAGGAGATCGCCCTGCGCAGGGCGGAGATCGCCGCCGGTGGCGCCGACCGCGACGACGTCCTCTCGCTCCTGCTGGGCGCCCGTCACGAGGACGGCAGCCCGATGAGCGACGAGGAGCTCCGCGACGAGCTGGTGACGGTGATCGGCGCCGGGCACGAGACGACCGCGACCGGCCTGGCCTGGGCGATGGAGCGGGTCCTGCGGGCGCCGCGGGTCCTGGCGCGGCTGCGCGACTCGGTTGCCGCCGGCGAGGACGAGTACCTCGACGCGACGATCCGCGAGACGCTGCGGGCGCGCCCGGTGATCGTCGACGTCGCGCGGAAGCTGACGGCGCCGGCGCGGATCGGCGGCTACGAGGTCCCCGCCGGGCAGTTCCTGTTGGCGGCGATCGCGGCGATGCACTACCGCGAGGACCTTTTCCCGGATCCGGAGGAGTTCCGCCCGGAGCGGTTCCTCGACGGCCGGCCCGACACCTACGCCTGGATCCCCTTCGGCGGCGGCGTGCGGCGCTGCATCGGCGCTTCCTTCGCCGAATTCGAGATGCGGGTGGCCCTTCGCGCCTTCATCGAGCGGGCCGACCTCCGCGCCGCGAGCCGCGAGCCGGAACCGATCCGGGTCCGCAACATCACCCTCGCTCCCGCCCGGGGCTCCCGGGTCGTCCTCGAGCGGCCGTTGCGGTGATGGATCGCGACGAGCTGCGGGGGATTCAGACCCCGCTCAAGGAGCGCTACGCCGAGAGCCCCGAGGCGGCTCTGGTCACCCTGCGGGCCGACGGCGAGCTCGGGGAAGGGGTCACCTGCTCGGTCTCAACCGGGCAGGCGATCGCGGCGGCGGGGCTGCACCCCGCCGCCGGAGGCGACGGGACCCTGCTCTGCTCGGGCGACATGCTGCTCGAGGCGCTCGTCGCCTGCGCCGGGGTGACGATGAGCGCGGTCGCGACGTCGCTCGGCATCGCGATCAACGGCGGTACCGTCCGCGCCGAGGGCGACCTCGACTTCCGCGGCACCCTCGCGGTCGATCGTGAGGCGCCGGTCGGGTTCCGCTCGATCCGCCTCGCCTTCGACCTCGACACCGATGCGGACGAGGCGGAAATCGAGACGCTGCTGAATCTGACCGAGCGCTACTGCACCGTCTTCCAGACCCTCTCCAAGCCACCGAGCCTGTCGGCCGAGGTGCGGGCCGGCTGAGCCGCCGATCGGGAATGCCGGGGCCGTTGGGACACCTGAGGGACCTGGCGAAGGCGCGGGCGAGGCGCAGTGGCGACGAACGCGACGACGGCCAGATGCTGGGCGAGCTCGAGGCGCGGCCGCTGGAGCTGCCGGACGGGCTCGAGATCGAATGGCTCGGAGTGTCCGGCTACCGGATCAGCCACGAGGGGCAGACGCTGTTCGTCGACCCGTTCCTCTCGCGGGTGCCGTTCCGCGACCTCGTCCTGCGCCGCCCGAACCTGCCCCAGGCCGCGACCCTCGACCGCTTCCTGCGGGCCCCGGGGCGGGTCGCCGGCGTGCTGGTCGGCCACACCCACTTCGACCACGCGGTCGACGCGCCGGAGATCGCCCGCCGATTCGGCTGCAACGCCTACGGCTCGGGATCCCTCGTCAACCTGATGGCGCTGCACGGGCTGGCCGACCAGGCGGTCGAGGTCGAGCCGTACCGGACCTACGAGCTGGGCCCGTTCGAGGTCTCGTTCACTCCGAGCGTCCACTCGAAGCTGCTGCTCGGCCTCGCCGTCCCCTATGACGGCGAACTGACATGCGAGCACCTCGACTCGCTCTCCCCCGGCGCCTACCGTTGCGGCCGGGTCTGGGGGATCTCGATCCGCGTCGCCGGCCTCAGCCTCTACCACCAGGGGAGCGCAAACCTGATCGACGACGCCGTCCGTGCGCGCGGGGTCGATGTCTTCCTGGCGGGGGTCGCCGGCCGCAGTTTCACCGACTCCTACTGGAGGCGGATCCTGCCGCTGCTCGAGCCGCGGGTCGTGGTCCCGACCCACTACGACAACTTCTTCCGGCCGCTCGGCGGGCCGATCGAGTTCATCGCAAACGCCCAGGTCGCGCGCCTTCCCGAGGAGATCGGCGCGGTCAGCTCGGAGATCGAGCTCGCGGCGCTGCCGCGCTCCGACCTCTCGGCGGCAGCGCCTAGCTGAAGTACTTCCCCGCGACCTGCTCGATCGTCCCCATCGTCCGGATGGTCATCAGCCCGAGGCTCCCGCCGAGCGCATCGAGATCGAGGTCCGATTCGGATATCCCCCCACTCGGCAGCCAGTAGAGCTCGCGATCCTCGATCGCGAGCCGGTCCGCGTCGGTCGAGAGGGCAAGCGCCTCGCGGCGGCCCCGTGGGCGCGGCTTCTCGAGCAGCAGCGCGACCTGGAGCTTGCCCGACGAGCCTGCGACGGCGGCGCGATCGAACGGCTCCAGGGCGGCGATCGCCCTCACCTCGGCCGCGCTGCGGAGGAAGACC
>DASXBC010000092.1:0-5058 GCA_036406355.1 Solirubrobacterales bacterium
ATCTGCTCCGACATGAAGGCGACGTTCCGCGCATTCGGCCTGATCCCGCCGTTCACCCCCATCACCAACGAGATCTGGAGCGGCGGATCCAGCAGGCCCATGTCGACCAGCGGGTCGAGGTTCGCGACGTGGCCGGCGTCGAAGCACTCGTGCTCGGGCTTGATCTCGAGCTCGCGCATCGCGGTCAGGAACTCGATGATCGTGTCGAAGCTGTTCTCGAAGACCGCCTTGAAGACGAAGTCCTTGCGCCGTTTCGAGTACTTGGCGTAGTTCATCGAGCTCATGTTGAGCGCGGCGACGTCCGGCCTGAGCTCGCGCAGGTACTCGATCCGCTTCTCGATCGGGATCCCGATCGCCCCGGTCGAGTAGTTGACGATCACGTCGCCGACCTCGGCCAGGATCGCGTCGGTGATCGCCCTGAAGTCCTCGACCTCATACGACGGCGTCCCGTCGGTCGTGCGGGCGTGGATGTGGATCTGCGAGGCGCCCTCGTCGACCGCGCGCCGCGCCTCGGCGGCGTACTCCTCCGGCGTGTACGGGATCGCCGGGCACTGGTCGCGGTTGGCGATCGCGCCGCTGATCGAGCAGCTGATCACCACCGGGTCGTCGAACGAGCTCATGCCCCTCCCCCCCTCTCGTCGATCGCCTTCTGGATCTCCTCGACAAGCTGGGCGATCGCAGCCTGCTCGGAGGGGTCGGGGTCGAGTGGAAGCTGGAGGTCGCCGAGCCCGAGGTCCTCGCGGCCGGTGATCACGAGCTTCGGCGTCTTCAGCATCCCCGAGTCGAAGGAGGCGCCGGCGCTCGCCATCATCGCCACCGGCACCCGGACGAAGCTCCCGAACGAGCCGCCGATCTCGAACCCGAACGCCTCGAAGACCGTTCCGTCGAAGGTCAGGACGCCGGTGAACTGCTCCTTCTCGTTCTTCAGCAGGACCTCGGTCATACCGGCATCACCCCGTGGCGTTTGGCCGGCTTGGAGACGTGCTTGGTGCGGGCCATCCGCAGCGCGTTGACGATCGTCGGCCGCGTCTCCCGCGGGTCGATGATGTCGTCGATGACCGCGTTGCCGGCGGCGATGTAGGGGTCGATCTGCTTGCGGACCGCGTCGAGCATCGCCTCGCGCGTCGCCTCCGGGTCCTCGGAGGCCTCGATGGTCGAGCGGCCGATTATTTCGACCGCGCCCTCAGGGCCCATCACCGAGATCTCGGCCCCGGGCCAGGCGACAATCAGGTCGGGCTCGTACGCCTTGCCGCACATCACGTAGTAGCCGGCGCCGTAGGCCTTGCGGACGATCACCGTCACCTTCGGCACCGTCGCGCGGCTGACCGCGTAGAGCATCTTCGCCCCGTGGCGGATGATCCCCGCGTGCTCGACCTTCGAGCCGACCATGAAGCCGGGGACGTCCTGGAGGAAGACGAGCGGGATGTTGAAGGCGTCGCAGAGGTTGATGAAGCGAGCCGCCTTGTCGGATGAGTCGTTGTCGAGGATTCCGGCCAGTTGCTTGGGCTGGTTGGCGACGATCCCGACCGGCTGACCGCCGAACCGGGCGAAGCAGGTGATCAGGCTTTTCGCGAATTTCGGCTTGATGTCGAACCACGCGCCGTCGTCGACGATCTCGGCGATCACCTCGTACATGTCGTAGGGCTGGCGCGAGGACTCGGGGACGATCTCGAGCAGCTTCTCCGAGCGGCGGTCGTCGGGGTCCGAGGTCTCGACCAGCGGCGGCTTCTGCTCGCAGTTGGGCGGGAAGTAGGAGAGGTAGGCCCTGACCTTCTCGATGCATTCGGCATCGTCGGAGACCTCGAGGTCCCCGACCCCGGATTTGCGGCAGTGGACCTTGGCGCCGCCCAGCTCCTCCATCGAGATCTCCTCGCCGGTTACCGCTTTGGTCAGGTGGGGGCCGGCGAGCGCCATCGCGCCCTGGCCCGAGACCATCGGTACGAAGTCGGAGAGCGCCGGGATGTAGGCGGTGCCGGCCGCGCAGGGGCCCATCATCGCCGCGACCATCGGGATCACACCGGACATTTCGACCTCCTCACGGAAGAGGTGGCCGGAGCCGGCGAACAGCGACCCGGAAGCCTCCTGGATCCGGGCGCCGGCAGAGTCGAGCAGCCAGATGAACGGCATCCGCTTCTGCAGCGCCATCTCCCGCAGCCGGGTGACCTTGAGCTCGCCGGTCATCCCCATCGAGCCGGCCATCACGGTGAAGTCGTAGGCGGCGATGCAGGTGGGCCGGCCGTCGACGTCGCCCCAGCCGGTGATGACGCCGTCGGCGGGAGCCTCGACCCCGTCCATCGCCCGCTGCGCGAAATGCGGCCGGCCGTGGATCCCGAGCTCGACGAAGGTCCCCTCGTCGACGAGCAGGTCGATCCGCTCGCGCGCGGTCAGCTTGCCGCGCTCGTGCTGCTTTGCGATCTTCTCCTCGCCGCCGCCGAGGCGGGCCCGCTCGCGGGCCTCATGCAGCTGCTCGGTCAGCTCGCCGAGCGACGCCGTCCCCGGCAGCTTGTGGTCCTTCTCGCTCAACCTCTCTCCTCGTCGCTACGGTTTTGACAATGGCATTGCTCGCGACAGCGCTGGCCTGCCTGGCGATGCACCCCGGGTGCGGCGGCCCGCCGATGCTCACGCCCGCCCCGCCGTCGGGCTTTGCGCTCGCCTATGAACGGAGCGGCGGGCTGAAGGCGATGCCGCGAAAGCTGAAGATCGGGCCGGATCGCGTCGGGACACTGGAAGAACGGAGGACGAGACCCGGCGGAGGGGAGGGAGCTGCGACCCATTTCAAGGTCCCGGCGAAGACGCTCGTGGGACTGCGCCGAGCGCTCAACCGAGCCGGCTTCGCCTCCCTCCCCGACCCAGGGCCCAGCCCAGGCACCTGCGCCGATTGCTACTCGTACGAGATCCATTACCGGCATCACGATGTGACCTTCGACGACGCAACGATGCCCGAATCGCTGAGGCCGGTCGTCGCACGCCTGGAAGCGATCGCCGACGCTCATCGTCCCCTCCACTGAGGCTCCCGTTTCTCGAAGAAGGCGGTGACACCCTCGACGATGTCCTCGGTGCTGAAGGTCAGCGAGAGCTGGCTGCGCAGGTAGTCGAGGGCGTCGTCGACCGCCATGTCCTGCTGGCGGTACATCGCGTCGTGGCCGAGTCGCATCAGGACCGAGCTCTTGGAGGCGAGCTTGCCCGCCCAATCGGCGACCGCGCCGTCGAACTCGGCCGCCGGCACGACCCTGTTCGCCAGTCCGAAGGTGACCGCTTCCTCCGCGCTCAGCCGCTCTCCCAGCAGCATCATCTCGTTGACCTTCTTGCGGGGGACGTTGCGGTAGATGATCGCCATGATCATGTAGGGGAAGGCGCCGACGTTGATCTCCGGCGTGCCGAAGGTCGCCCCCTCCTTCGCGATCACCAGGTCGCAGGAGAGCGCCAGCCCCATCCCGCCGGCGAGCACATGGCCGTTGACGGCGCAGAGCGAGGGCTTGCCGAGCCGCGGCATCAGTCGGAAGAACTCGAGGAAGAGGTCGGAGGCGAAGTGTTTGGCGACAAGCGGGGCGTCGGCGGCGAACCCGCCGAGGTCGGCTCCGGCGCAGAAGGCCTTGTCGCCGGCGCCGGTGAGGACGACCGCCTTCGCCTCCTCGGAGTCGCGCGCGGCCCTGATCGCGTCGACGAGTTCGGCGAGCATCTGCCCGGAGAGCATGTTGCGCTTCTCCGGGTTGTTGAGCGTCACCGTGGCGACGCCGTCGGCCACCTCGTATTTGACGAGTTCGTTACCCATCGCTTCGGGAAGATAGCCGACTCTGTGGAAAGTAGGAAGTGCTACTGTCCACGGCGAGTTCGAGGGCGGCGGCGCCGCCCGGATCTACCGCGAACGAGGGGAGACTCCCAGTGACGACCGCGACGACCAACGGCTCACAGGTCATCAAGCCCGACCACGCCGCCGAGCGCAAGCACATGATCTTCACCCAGGAGCACGAAGACCTGCGCGAGTCGATGCAGTCGTGGGTCGAAAAGGAGCTCTTCCCCCACCGCAACGAGTGGGAGGAGACGACCTGGCCCCGCGAGGTGATGACGAGGGCCGGCGAGCTCGGCTTCCTCGGCCTCTGCTTCCCCGAGCAGTACGGCGGCCAGGGCGGCGACTACTACTACTCGATGGTCCGCGCCGAGTGCCTCAGCTACTCGGGCTCAGGCGGCCTCAACATGGGCTTCATCGTCCACACCGACATGGTCCTGCCGCCGATCGAGATGCTCGGCACGGACGACCTCAAGCAGCGCTACATGCCGCCGGCGATCGCCGGCAAGAGGATCGGCTGCCTCGGGATCACCGAGCCGGAGGCCGGCTCCGACGTCGCCGGGATCCGCACCAAAGCGATCCGCGACGGCGACGAATACGTCGTCAACGGGTCGAAGACGTTCATCACCAACGGCGCCCGCGCCGACTTCATCGTCCTCGTCGTCAAGACCGATCCCGAGAAGGCCCACGACGGGATCAGCCTCCTCGTCGTCGACCTCCGCGACGAGGGCGGCGACACCGTCCCCGGGTTCAGCGTCTCGCGCAAGCTCGAGAAGATGGGGATGCACTCCTCCGACACCGCCGAACTGGCCTTCGAGGACGTCCGCGTCCCGGCCGCCAACCTCCTCGGCGAAGAGGGCAAGGGCTTCTACCACATCGCCTGGGAGCTCCAGAGCGAGCGGATGGTCGCCTGCGCCGGGGCCGTCGCCGGCGCGCAGCGGATGTTCGACCGCACCCTCGAGTACGCGAAGGAACGCAAGGCATTCGGCCGCTCGATCGGCAACTTCCAGGTGATCCGCCACAAGTTCGCCGAGATGGCGACCAAGATCGAGGCCGCCCGCCAGTTCACCTACGCCACCGCCTGGCGCTATAAGAACGGCGAGTACCCGGTCCGCGAGATCTCCGAGTGCAAGCTCTACACCTCGCGGATCGCCTGCGAGGTCGCCGACGAGTGCATCCAGATCCACGGCGGCTACGGCTACATGAAGGAGTACGAGATCGAGCGCGCCTACCGCGACGTCCGCCTCAACCGGATCGGCGCCGGCACCGAC
>DASXBC010000093.1:0-2385 GCA_036406355.1 Solirubrobacterales bacterium
GGGCCGACCAGATAGCCGACTCGGACGCCGGGGCTGACCGACTTGGAGAATGAGGAAGCGTGGATCACCCGGTCCGCCTTGTCCATTTCGAGCATCGTCTTGCCCTCAGCCTCCTCGAAGGCGATCAGCCGGTAGGGATCGTCCTCGAGCAGGAGGAACCCGTTGTCCGCCGCGAGCTGCACCAGCGCGCTTCGCTTCTCGAGCGAGAGGGTGCAGCCGGCCGGGTTGTGGAAGTTGGGAATGATGTGGGCGAGCGCGACCTCGCCGTCGGCGCAGGCGGCCTCGACCGCCGCCGGGTCGACACCGTCAGCCTCGAGCGGCGCGCCGATCAGGTTCGCCTTGGCCCGGTTCAGGAGGAGCAGGGTGCGGTCATAGGTGGGCTGCTCGACGACCACCCGGTCCCCGGCTGACAGCAGGTGCCTGAAGAGGAGGGCCGCCGCTTCCATCGATCCGTTCGTCACCATGACCTGCTCGGGCTTCACGCCGTGCAGCTCGGCGATCCATTCGCAGAGGCCGGGATGGCCGCGACCCGTGCCGTAGCTGAGGGCCTTCTCCCAGTCGGACTCCAGCGCATGCGCGGCCGCCTCCCTCACTGCCTCGTGGGGAAGGATGTCGGCGCTGGGCGCACCACGCGCGAAGCTGATCGTCCGTTCGGCCATCGGCGCATCGAGTATACGAACGGTGCGATACTCAATCCGCGGGGATGAAGGCCGCCGATCCGGAAGCAATACTGTTGCGCGATGCCGGCGTCGCTCGAGTTGGTCAGGATCGCGCTCCAGGCCTACGGCAACGGGGATAGCGAGATCGCCGTCGCCCTCGCCGATCCCCTGATCCGCTGGGACGAGCGCGCCTCGCGCCTTGACGGCGATCTCGTCTGGGGACACGACGACGTCCAGCGGGCGATGCGGCGCTACCTGGACAGCTGGGAGGAGTACCGGTTCGATCTCGAGGACCTCGCCGAGGTCGGGCCGGGCAAGGTCGTCGGCATCTGTCGCGAGCGGGGCAAGCCGAAGGAGGGCGTTGCGATCGATCGCCGCTTCGGCGGCCTCTGGGTCGTCGAGGAGGGCAAGATCATCTCCTGGGCGACCTATCTGACCCCGAAGGAGGCGGTGCGCGCCGCCAAGGAGCTCCTGGGCGGCAGCCTCGATCAGGCCCAGATCAAGCGGAGCACCGGGCCCGCGACGATCGCTGAGCCGCAGCCGGTGCCCGAGCCCGCCGAGGAAGTGGTTGCCGCCGAGCCCTCGACCGCCGAGCGGCCGCGCAAGAAGGTGCTCACCAAGAGCGAGGAGCAGAAGCGAGCCGCCCGCGCACGCGCCAAGCTCCGCAAGCGCGCCTCCCGCCAGACGGCGTAGGCGCTAGGCCTTCGCGCCGATCGTCTCGGCGGCGAGCTGGGCCGTCTCGGTCGGGCTCTTGCCGACGCGGATGCCTTGGGCCTCGAGGGCCTGCTTCTTCGCCTCGGCGGTCCCGGAGGAGCCGGAGATGATTGCCCCGGCGTGGCCCATCTGCTTGCCGGGAGGGGCGGTGAAGCCGGCGATGTAGGCGACGACGGGCTTGCTGACCTTCTCCGCGATGAACTCCGCGGCGCGCTCCTCGGCATCGCCGCCGATCTCGCCGACCATCACGATCAACTCGGTCTCATCGTCCTCCTCGAACAGGGTGAGCACGTCGATGAAGTCGGATCCGACGATCGGATCGCCTCCGATGCCGACGATCGTCGAGTTGCCGAGCCCGGCCTGCTTGAGCTCGTTGCCGATCTGGTAGGTCAGGGTTCCGGACTTGGAGACGACGCCGATCGACCCCTGCTCGAAGAACTGGGCGGGGATGATCCCGACGTTCGACTTGCCGGGGCTCAGGACGCCCGGGCAGTTCGGGCCGATCAGCCTTACGGCGGCGTCGCGGGCCTTCCAGTAGGTGGCGAGCATGTCGTGGACCGGGATGTGCTCGGTGATCGCGATCACCGTCTCGATGCCGGCGTCGATCGCCTCGTCGATGGCCGCGGCGGCGAAGCGCGCGGGGACGAAGATCATCGAGGTGTTGGCGCCGCGCTCGTCGACCGCCTCCTTGATCGTGTCGAACACGGGAATCCCCTCGACGTCCTGCCCGCCCTTCTTCGGGGTGACGCCGGCGACCACGTCGGTTCCGTAGTCGCGGTTGCGAAGGCCGTGGAAGCTCCCCTCGCGCCCGGTCAGGCCCGAGATCACAAGCTTCGTGTCGGTGCCGACGATGATGCTCATGACGACCTCGCGAGATCGACGACCTTCTCGGCCGCGCCCAGCATCGTCTTCTCGAGGTGCAGGTCAGGGAGGTCGGCTTCGGCGAGCAGGTCGAGCCCCTCCTCGGAGTTGGTGCCGTCCAGGCGGACCACGAGCGGCACCTTGATCTCGA
>DASXBC010000094.1:0-5116 GCA_036406355.1 Solirubrobacterales bacterium
GGCCGGCCTCGCGCACCCTCGGCCGCAGGCGCTTGGTCATATGCGGATCGGGCTCGGCGAGCACGAGCTCGGTCACCGCGTCCGGATAGAGGCCGAGGTTCGCGCCGGTGCCGGCGCCGATGTCGACCGTGCGGCCGGCGGCGGCGGCGAGCGTCTCGCGCCGCATCTCCCGCAGCCCGGCCTCCTCGGCCTTCCTCGTCATCCGGTCGTAGCCGGCGGAAAAGGCGCGCCCCCAGGTCGCCTCGTAGATCCGGCCCGCCGTCACCCGGACGGCCATGCTTGAGCCCGGTCTGACGGCCCGCTCAGGCCGCGTCGCGCTGGGCGGCCGCGCGCTCCTCGGGCGCGGCCTCGGCCTCGCCGCCTCCGGACCGGCTGGCGGCGGCCCGCTCCTCGTAGGCGCGGCGCCGGCTCGGATCGGAGTCGGCAATCACCTTGTCGACGCCCATCAGCCTGGAAATTGCCTCGCGCACTCGACGCGGCAGCAGCGAGCCGAGGAAGAGCGTCACCGCCAGCCTGCGCGGGACGTAGACGTCGAACCGATTCAGCTCGAGGGCGTCGACGATCTCATTTGCGACGTCCTCCGGCTCGACTTCCTCGACCCCGGCCCGGGAGGAGATGCCTTCGGTCAGCGCGGTGTTGACGAGCACCGGCATCACGACCGAGAGGTCGACCCCGGTGCCACGCAGTTCGTGACGCATCGACTCGGTGAGGCCGACGACGGCATGCTTGGTGGCCGAGTAGGTCGCGATCCCCGGGGTCCCCACCTTGCCGGCCGCGGAGGCGATGTTGACGATGTGGCCGGTTCCGCGCGGGCGCATCCGCGCGACCGCCAGCTGGGAGCCGACGATGACGCCGTAGAGGTTGATGTCGAGCTGGCGCCGGATCGAGTCGTCGGCCTCCTCCACGAACTGAGTCACCGGCATGATCCCGGCGTTGTTGATGAGGACGTCGATCGGGCCGAGTTGACGTTCTGCCTCATCGACGAAGGCCGTGAACGAGGCGCGCTCGGTGACATCGAGCGGCAGCGCGATGACACCGCCGCCGAGCGAGGCCGCGGCCTCCTCGGCGAGCCCGAGGTCGAGGTCGCCGATCGCGACCCGGCACCCTCTGCGGACGAGGGCCGCCGCGGTCGCCTTGCCGATCCCGCGCCCCCCGCCGGTGATCGCCACCACCTTTCCATTCAGTGACCGCCGCTCCTTCGCCATCGTGAGACCTCCTCGATCCGGCCGCCTCAGGCCGCCGGCTTGTAGACGGTGACCACGGCGGCGCCGCCGAGGCCGATGTTGTGTTGCAGGGCCACCCTGGCCCCGTCGACCTGGCGCCTGTCGGCTTCGCCGCGCAGCTGCCAGGTCAGCTCCGAGCACTGCGCGAGCCCGGTCGCCCCGAGCGGGTGTCCCTTCGAGATCAGACCGCCGGAGGGGTTGACGACGACCTTGCCGCCGTAGGTGGTCGCTTCCTCCTCGACCAGCCGGTGACCCTCCCCCTCCCCCGCGAAGCCGAGCGCTTCGTAGGTGATGAGCTCGTTGGCGCTGAAGCAATCGTGAAGCTCGCAGACGTCGATCTCCTCGGGCGTGACCCCCGCTTCCGCGTATGCCCGCTCGGCGGCGGTCTTCGACATGTCCGATCCGACGATCTTCATGCAGTCGGTGTCCTCGGCGAAAGTCGAGGAGAGGTCGGTGATCATCGACTGTCCGACGATCTCGATCGCCTGGCCCCAGAGGTCGTGCGAGTCGACATAACTCTCGGAGGCGACGATCGCACAGGCCGAGCCGTCGGAGGTCGGCGAGCACTGAAGCTTGGTCAGCGGGTCGTGGATCATCTTCGCCGCCTTGATGTCCTCGATCGTGTACTCGTCCTGGAACTGGGCGTAGGGGTTGTTGACCGAGTGCTTGTGGTTCTTCCACCCGATCCAGGCGTAGTGGTCGGGGTTGGAGCCGTACTTCTCCATGTGGTCGCGGCCGGCGTTGCCGAACATCTGCGGCGCCGGCGGCGACTGCTCGGGGTCGCGGATCTCGAACATCCGCATCGCGTGCTTGTCGAGCGCGTTGGTGCGGTCGGTGTACTTGACGCCGAGGCTGCCGGGCTCCATCTTCTCGAAGCCGACCGCGAGGGTGCACTCGGCGAGGCCGCCCTTGACCGCCTGGCGCGCCAGAAACAAGGCCGAGGAGCCGGTCGAGCAGTTGTTGTTGACGTTGACCACCGGGATCCCGGTCAGACCCAGCTGGTAGAGCGCGCGCTGGCCGTAGGTCGAGTCGCCATAGCAGTAGCCGGCGAAGGCCTGCTCGACGTCCTCGTACGGGATGCCGGCGTCCGAGAGCGCCCTCTCCCCCGCCTCCTTGGCCCAGTCCGGGTAGTCGCCCTCCTTGGTGCCGGGCTTCTCGAACTTGGTCATCCCGACCCCGATCACGAACGTGCGATTGCTCAAAGTGTGCTCCCTGAAGCTGATTGGCTGGTCAGCCAGGAAATTTACAGACTTATCCGGACTAGCCTTAGTTGAGATGAGACCGGGCGGTTCAATCTGGGCCGGCGTGGCGACGATCGTCGCTTCGATCGCGGCGATCACGGGCATCATCTTCGCGATCCGCGGCCACGTCCCGGTCGTCTCGACCGGCGTCCTCTACCTGCTGCCGGTCCTGCTGGTCTCGAGCTACTGGGGGCTCCGGATGGGCGTGCTGACCTCCGTCCTCAGCGCCGCAGCGTTCAACTGGTTCCACCTCCCCCCCACCGGGCGGTTCACGATCGCGAACAGCGAGAACTGGCTCGCGCTGGGCGTCTACCTGGTGACGGCCCTTGTCGCCTCCTCGCTCGCCGACGCCGCCCGCAAGCGCGCCGACGAGGCCGAGCGCGAGCGCGAGTCCGCCGACCGCGCCCGGGCCGAGCTCGAAGAGCTCACGCGCGAGCGCGAGCGGATGCAGGCCGAGGTGATCGAAGCCGAGGCGCTGCGGCGGAGCGACGAGCTGAAGACGGCGCTGCTGCGGTCGGTCTCCCATGACCTGCGGACGCCGCTCACCTCGGTGATCGCCGCCGGCGCCGCGCTCGACTCGCCCAACCTCTCCGACGCCGAGCGCCGGGAGCTGAGCGAAGCGGTGGTCGGCGAGGGCCAGCGCCTCTCGCGCCTGGTCGAGAACCTGCTCGACGTCTCGCGGCTGGAAACAGGCGAGGCGCAGCCCCACCGCGAGCCGGTCGACATCCAGGAGGTGCTCGAGGCGGCGGGCGAATCACTGGGCCTCGACCGGGCAGCGGTCCGAATCCGCGGCGGCGGGGCGCTGCCGGCGCTGCGCGCCGACCCGGTTCAACTTGAGCGCGCGTTTGCCAACCTGATCGAGAACGGGTACCGCCACAGCGGTGGCCGTCCGGTCTTCGCCGACTGCCGGCTGGTCGAGGGCCGGGTCGTGGTCAGGATCGTGGATCAGGGGCCGGGAATTCCCGAATCGGAGTGGGCGCGGATCTTCGAGCCGTTCTACCGTGCGAACGGCGCCGGCGAGGGCGGCTCGGGGCTTGGCCTCGCGATCGCGAAAGGGTTCGTCGAGGCAAACGGCGGCACGATCGCGATCGAGTCGCTTCCGGGCCAGGGCTCGGCCTTCATCGTCTCCTTCGACGGCGCCCAGGAGGAGCGGCGTTGAACGACGCCGCGGCGCCGCGTGTCCTCGTCTGCGACGACGAGCCGCAGATCCTCCGTGCCCTGCGCGTGATCCTCCGCGAGGCCGGCTTCGAGGCCGTCACGACCTCCAGCGGCGAGGAGGCGCTCGACGCGGCCGCGGTCGGGCCGCCGGCGGCGGCGATCGTCGACCTGATGCTGCCCGACCTCGACGGGGTCGAGGTCACCAAGCGGCTGCGCGAGTGGAGCGAGATGCCGATAATCGTCCTCTCCGCCGTCGGCGAGGAGGACGAGAAGGTGCGTGCCCTCGCCGCCGGTGCCGACGACTACGTGACGAAGCCGTTCGGGCCGCCGGAGCTGATCGCCCGCCTCGAGGCAGCGCTGCGGCGGGCAAGGCCCGAGGCGAACGAGCCGCTGATCAGCGCCGACGGGATCGAGATCGACCTCGGTGCCCGCAGCGTCCGCCGTGACGGCGAGGAGGTCCATTTGACGCCGACCGAGTTCGAGCTGCTTCGCACCCTCGCCGTCAACAGGGGGCGCCTGATGACACACCGCTCCCTGCTGGTCGAGGTGTGGGGGCCGGAGTACGCCGACGACCTACAGATTCTCCGCACTCATGTCGCCAACCTGCGGCGGAAAATTGAGCCACCGGGACAGCCCACCTACATCCGCACCGACCCCGGAGTTGGCTATCGCTTTACCCAGTAGACGGTAATTTCGGTCCTCATACGATCTTTATGCCGAGGGCCGAAAAACTCATGCGGCCTTTATGCGGCTTCGTTCATGATCGCCGCAGTGCTCGTTTCCGCAGACATCTTCCCCGGCGGCGGCAGCCCAATCGCGGACGTCTTCGCGATCGCACTGTCGGTTGGACTCTTCGCTCTCCTCTTCTGGGCGATCGACCTGATCGACCGGATATGAGCGAGCTTCCCTTCGCCGCCCTGAGCGGCGCTGACATCTTCGGGCTGATCGTCTCTGCGCTGGTCTTCGTCTACCTCTGCTACGCGTTGCTGCGCGGTGAGGAGCTCTGATGGCACAGGGCTGGCTGCAGGTCGCGATCTTCATTGGCGTTGTGACCGGCCTGACGCCGCTGCTTGGCAAATACATGGCGCGGGTCTTCACCGGGGAACGGGTTTTCCTCACTCCGGTCCTCGGCCCGGTGGAGCGATTCACCTACCGGGTGCTGCGCGTCGATCCCTCCGAGGAACAGGATTGGAAGGCCTACTCCAAGAGTCTCGTCCTCTTCTCGGTCTTCTCCTGGATCGCGCTGTATTTGATCCTGCGCACCCAGGGCATCCAACCTTTCAACCCCGAAGGCTTCCACTCGGGTCCGTGGGACGTCAGCTTCAACACCGCCTCCTCCTTCGTCTCCAACACCAACTGGCAGTACTACGGCGGCGAAACCACCCTGACCTACTTCTCGCAGATGGCGGGACTGACGGTGGAGAACTTCGTCACCCCGGCGGTCGGCATCTGCGTCCTGCTCGCCTTCATCCGCGGGATCATCGGCCGCAGCGG
>DASXBC010000095.1:0-14429 GCA_036406355.1 Solirubrobacterales bacterium
GTGCTCCCCGATCAGCTCGACGTGGGAGACGAAGCCGGGGACGACGACGAGGTCGATCTCCCCCTCGCCGAAGGTTCGGTAGGCGATCTTCAGGTCGCCCGAATCGGCGTAGGTGGTACTGGCGTCCATTTCCGGTGTTACGTAATCTATGTCCGCAGGGGCAACTGTGAGAGGAACGCCGGGGATACTCGCCGCGCTCGGTGCCGCGATGCTTTTCGCGGGAGTCGCCCACGCCGCGACACCGATCCTCCCCCCCGAACCGACGCGCGACGAATACGTGACCGCGGTCGAGCCGATCTGCCAGGCCAACACCGAAGCCAACACGCGGATTCTCAAGGGCGCGCGGGGGAAAGTGAAGGCCGGCAAGCTGGCGCCGGCGGGCAATCAGTTCATGCGGGCGTCGAGCGCGTTCGGCAACACGATCAAACAGATCGAAGCGGTGACGAGGCCGCCGGCCGACAGCGCCAGGCTCGTCAAGTGGTTCGGCTTCCTCGACACCGTCAAGCTCAACCTCGGGAAGATCGGCAAGGCGCTCAAACAGGGCAACCGGGTCAAAGCAAACCACGAAGCGATCCGGGCGGAACGGAGCGCCAACGCGGCCAACAACGTCAGCTCAATCTTTTCCTTCCACTACTGCAAGCTGACGCCGTCCCGTTTCAGCGGCACCTCCTGATCGCTCACTCGGAGGATTCGGCGGCGGTGCTCGTCGTCAGCGGCGCAGCGCCGCCACCGGAGAGGACGCGGCGGACGAGGCTCGGCGCGAGGATGCGGGCGACCGCGACCAGCGCGTAGGGCCTCGGCACGTAGCGCTCCGCCCTGCCCTTCAGCCCGGCCTCGACGATCGCCTCGGCGACCTTCTCGGGAGTCGAGACGAGCCAGCGGGTCAGCGCCCGCTCGCGCAGCTCGGTCGCCGGAAAGCCCTCGGTCGCGATGAATCCCGGCAGGACCATCCCGACGTGGACGCCGTTGCCCCGCTCCTCCGAGTAGAGGGAGTCGTTCCACCCGATCAGCGCGAACTTGCTGGCCGAGTAGGACCCGGTGCGGGCGCGGGCGACTCGCCCCGCGGTGCTGGCGACGTTGACGATCGCGCTCGGGGCCGAGTCGCGAAGGGCGGGCAGCAGCGCCTCGGTCAGCCTCAGGACCGCGTCGAAGTTGAGCTCCATGTGGCGCTGCGCGTTGGCATGGCCGCCCTCGGCGAAGGTCGCGCGCCAGGAGGCGCCGGCATTGTTCACCAACAGGGTCAGCCTGCCCTCATGGTGCTCGGCGACGTGTTCGCGAACCCTGGTCGGGGCCTCCTCGTCGGTGAGGTCGGTGGCCACGTGGGTGGCCGGGCAGGGCAGCGACTCGGCCAACGCCCGCAGCCGGTCCTCGCGACGGGCGACGAGGATCAGCCTGGCACCGGGCTCGCGAGCGAGCCTGCGCGCCGTCGCTTCCCCGATCCCGCTCGAGGCGCCGGTGACCAAGGCGATCGGATTGCGAATCTCGGCCATCTGCATCAACGCTATTCGAATTTTCTGCAAACAGCGGGCTTGCGAGGCGACATACTGGCCGACTCAGTGGCCACCGAAACACCAGCATTGCTCGACAAACTCCTACGGGTCGCCGCGCCCTCCGGGCACGAGGCGCCGGCGGCCGCGCTCTGGCGCGAGGCGGCCTCGTTCGCGGAGGTGAGCACCGACGGGATCGGGTCATCGATCGCGAGGGTCGGCGACGCCGCCCCGCTGCTGGCCGTCGTCGGCCACATCGACGAGATCGGCGTCGCCGTCACCCACATCGACGAGAACGGGTTCCTCTGGTTCGTCTCGATCGGCGGCTGGGATCCCCAGATCCTGGTCGGCCAGCGGGTCGAGATCCGCACTCGCGACGGCATCGTCCCCGGCGTCGTCGGCCGCAAACCGATCCACCTGCTCGAGGCGGACCAGCGCAAGAAGGTGGTCGAGCTGAAATCGCTGCACATCGACATCGGTGCCGCCGACCGTGACGAGGCGTCCGAAATGGTCCGGATCGGCGACCCGGTCGTGATCGCGGTCGATCCCGTCGCGATGGCCGGCGACCGGCTCGTGTCGCGTGCGATGGACAACAGGCTCGGTTCCTACATCGCGCTCGAGGCGCTGCGCCGCTGCCACGAGCGCGGCACACTTCGCGGCAGCGTCGCCGCCGTCGCCGCGGTCCAGGAGGAGATCGGCACCTACGGGGCGCGCACGTCGGCGTTCGAGCTGCAGCCCGACCTCGCGGTCGCGATCGACGTCACCCATGCGACCGACGCTCCGGGGGTCGACGAGAAACAGCTCGGCAGCCATCCGTTCGGCTCCGGGCCGGTGATCGGGCGCGGCTCGACGCTCTCGCCGAAGGTCTTCGAGCTCCTCGTCGAGGTCGCGGAGTCGGCGGGGATCGCCCACACGGTCGAGGCCAGCGGCCGCGCGAGCGGCACCGATGCCGATGCGATCCAGATCTCGCGCTCCGGCGTTCCCACCGGGCTCGTGTCGATTCCGCTCCGCTACATGCACTCACCGGTCGAGATGGTCGACCTCGGCGACGTCGAGGCGACGGTCACGCTGGTCGCGGCCTTCGCCGAGAGCCTGGTCGACGGCGTCGACCTCAGCCGCTAGTCGACTATCTCCAGCTCCGTCGGGAGCCCGCTCAGGTTCTCGTGGCCATCGTCGGTGACGACGACAAGATCCTCGATCCTGACCCCGAGCTCGCCGGGCAGGTAGACGCCGGGCTCGATCGTCACCACTTCTCCCGCCGCGAGGACGTCCTCGGAGCGGCGAGACACGCGCGGGCCCTCATGGACCTCGAGGCCGACGCCGTGCCCGAGCCCGTGGCCGAATCGCTCGCCGTGGCCGGCGGCCTCGATGACCTCGCGGGCGACCTCGTCCAGCGGCTCGCCGCCGATCCCGGCCCTGACCGCGTCGAGCGCCGCCCGCTGGGCGGCGAGGACGACCCCGTAGACCTCGCGACCGAGGTCGTTCGGCTCGCCGACGGCGAAGGTGCGGGTCCCGTCGGAGCAGTATTGGTCGAGCTTCGCCCCCATGTCGAAGACGACCAGATCGCCGGCGCCGATCTCGCGCTTGCCGGGCTCGGCGTGCGGCAGCGCCCCGTTCGGGCCGGCGGCGACGATCGCCGGAAACGACGGCTCGCCCCCCAGCTCGCGGATCCGGGCTTCGGTGGCCCTGGCGACGTCGTGCTCGGTCCGTCCCCCCAGCCCGCGCTCGAGGCACCACCGCCAGACCTCGTCGGCCATCTCCGAGGCAGCCCGGATCGCCGCCAGCTCGGCTGGGTCCTTGATCCGCCTCAGGCGCTCGACGTCACCGCCGGCGGGCACCAGCTCGACCCCGTCGGGCAGTTTCTCCTCGAGCCGTGCCTTGGTGCGGACCGAGAGGTGCTCGTCCTCGAACCCGGCCCCGCCCTCGAGCCGGCCGGCGATCCCGCTGAGCCAGTCTTCCTCGATGACGATCACCTCCCAGGCGTCGACCTCGGACGCTGCGCGCTCGGTGTAGCGGAAGTCGGTGAAGAAGAGGCGGGTATCGCCGCCGCAGACACAGGCTCCGTTCGTGCCGGTGAAGCCGGTCAGGTAGCGGACGTTGACGAGGTGGGTGACGATGGTGAGGTCGAGCTCGCGCTCGGCGACCAGCTCGGCGAGCCGATCGCCGCGCTCCGCGCTCATCCGTCGCCGCCCAGCTCTCGGGCGATCCTTGCGAGCGCGTCGTGGTAGCCGTCGGGTCCGCGGCCGGAGATCTTCTCCAGCACCAGCCCGTCGAAGACCGAGATCCGGCGCCAGTCGTCGCGCGACTCGACGTCGGAGATGTGGACCTCGACCGCGGGCAGCCTGGCGACGTCGAGGGCGTCGGCGATCGCGCGGCTGTAGTGGGTCCAGGCGCCGGCGTTGATCACGACCGCGTCGCAGAGGTCGGGAAGGCGGTGCAGGTACTCGACGAACTCGCCCTCGGCGTTGGTCTGGAAGAACGTCGTCTCGAGGCCGAGCTCGCGTGCCCAGCCGCCGATCCGGCGCTCGAGCTCATCGAGGGAGACGCCGCCATAGAGGTCCGGATCGCGGCGGTCGAGGACGTCGAAGTTGACTCCGTGCAGGACGGCGACGCGATTGTGGGGGCCGGTCACGGGAGCAACTCCTCCACGGCCTCCCGGACCTTAGCCGGATCGAGGAGCTCTCCGACCCGGGGCTCGCCCGGGGTCGCAAGGAGGACGAACGCGACGCCCTCGACGGTGCGCTTCTTGTCACGCTCGAGCGCCTCGAGGACGGCGTCGAGGCCGATCGCCGGGTCGAGCTCGACCGGAAGAGCGTGGCGGTCGAGGATCGCCTCGACCTCGCCGCGGAGGTCGGGAGCCTCCGAGAGGCGGAGCGCGGCCAGCAGCCCGAGCCCGATCGCCTCGCCGTGGCGATAGCGCGAGTAGCCACTGGCGGCCTCGATCGCGTGGCCGACGGTGTGGCCGAGGTTGAGGGCGGCCCGGAGGCCGGAGTCGCGCTCGTCGGCGGCGACGATCTCGCACTTGTAACGCGCGCAGGAGAAGACGACGTCGTCGAGATCCGCCGGGTCGACCGACTCGACCGAGCGGACCCGCTCCCAGAGCCCGCCGCCGGCGAGCAGTCCGGTCTTCAGGGCCTCGACGAAACCAGCGCGCAGCTCCTCCGCTGGCAGGCTGGAGAGCGTCGCGGTGTCGGCGATCACCGCGGCGGGCAGGTGGTAGGCGCCGGCGTAGTTCTTGCCCTCGGGGAGATCGACGCCGGTCTTGCCGCCGTAGGCCGAGTCGACCTGGGCGACCAGCGTCGTCGGCACCTGGACGACGGGGACGCCGCGCTGGTAGGTGTGGGCGCAGAACCCGGCGAGGTCCCCGACCACGCCGCCGCCGAGCGCGATTAGGTGGTCTTCGCGCGTCATTCCGGCACGGGCGAGCTCGCGCAGGACGGCCTCCGCCTCGGCCATCGTCTTCGCGCCCTCGCCGGGCTCGACCTCGATTCGCGCCAGGAGCGGGTCGAGCCTGCCGGCGTAGAGGCCGCCGACCGAGCTGTCGGTCACGCAGTAGCGCCCGCCCGCCAGCGGCCACCAGCCCGACTCGAGCAGGCCGCGGCCGACGTAGGCGGGGTAGGCCCCCGACGGGCTGGCCGCCCAGATCAGCCTGGTTCCCGCGGGAAGCTCGGCGAGGGACGCGACCGCGGGGATCGCCGCGGCTACGCCGCGCGGCGTGTCGCTGAGGACGACCGCGTCGGCGAGGTCCTCATAGAGGGGCGTGCGCTGGGCGTGCAGTTGCTCGAATGCGTCGCGGTCTTGGGCCAGCGGCCGGTCGCCCTGCCCGACCCGCTTCCAGGCGTCCTCGGTGCCGATCGGCAGCCAGACGACGATGTGGCGGTCGAGCGCCCCGCGCACGCGCTCGGAGAGCACGCTGCCGCCGCCGAGCGCGATCGCGCCGCCGTCGGCGCTCTCGAGCAGGGCCCCGACGACCTCGGCCTCGCGGGCGCGGAAGGCGGCCTCGCCGTCGCTTTCGAAGAACTCGGCGATCGGCACGCCGAGCTCGCGCTCGAGCAGCTCGTCGCTGTCGGTCGGCTCGAGCCCGGTCGCAGCGGCCCCCCGCAGGGCCTCCGACTTGCCGGCCCCCATGAAGCCGATGAAGACAACAGCCGGCCGCCTGCTCTGCTCCCGCTCGCTCGCGCCCACCATCACCTGCGATCTCGCTCGCTCGCTCCCGCGTCGGCGGCGGCCGGGTGGCTGCCGGGACTAGCCACGCCAATCAATACGTCGCCTGTACGCGTCGACCGCGCCCAGCACGTCGTCGATGTGGTCGCCGCCGAACTTCTCGCGGTAGCAGCGGGCGAGCGTCAGAGAGACCATCGCCTCCGCGACGACCGCCGCCGCCGGGACCACGGTCGAGTCGGTCCGCTCGCGGAGCGCCTGGGCCGGCTTCTTGGTCTCGGTGTCGACTGAGCGCAGCGGCTTGGTCAGAGTCGAGATCGGCTTGATCGCCGCCCGGACGGAGAGTGGCTGGCCGTTGGTCATACCGCCCTCGAGGCCGCCGGCGTGGTTGGTCTCGCGGTGGTAGCCGCGCTCCTTCGACCAGAAGATCTCATCGTGTGCCTCCGATCCCGGCCTGCCGGCCACGTCCCAGGCTTCCCCGATCGCGACGCCCTTGACCGACTGGATCGAGGCTACGGCGCCGGCGAGCCGGCCGTCGAGCCGGTCTTCCCAGGAGATGTGGGAGCCGAGGCCGGGGACCAGCCCGAAGACCCGCACCTCGAACATCCCGCCGAGGCTCTCGTTCGCCTTCCGCAGCCGGTTGATCTCCTCGACCATCGCCGCGCTCGCCTCCGGGTCGAGGCAGCGCACCGGATCGTCGTCGACCCCGTCGAAGTCTGCGGGGGAGAGCACCTCGCGCTCCTCGGCCTTGACGGAGGCAATCTGGGTGACGTGGCTGTGGACGCTGACGCCGAGCGCGGTCAGGAACCCGCGGGCGATCGAGCCGGCTGCGACACGGGCGGCCGTCTCGCGGGCGCTCGCCCGCTCGAGCACGTTGCGGATGTCGGCGTGGCCGTATTTCTGGGCCCCGACGAGGTCGGCGTGGCCCGGTCGCGGCAGGTGGACCTCGTCGATCTCGGCATCGACGGGCCAGGGGTTCATCCGCTCCTCCCAGTTCGCGTAGTCGCGATTCGCGACCAGGACCGCGATCGGGCTGCCGAGCGTCCTGCCGTGGCGCACCCCGGAGCGGATCTCCACAGCGTCGGACTCGATCTTCATCCGCCCGCCGCGCCCGTGGCCGAGCTGGCGGCGGGCCATGTCGCGGTCGAGCGCCTCGCGGTCGAGCTCGAGTCCGGCGGGCATCCCCTCGACGATCGCCACGAGCCCGGGCCCGTGCGACTCGCCGGCGGTGGTGAAGCGGAAAACCGTCATCTCATTTCTAGGCTATAGGCGCGGAGGGCAGACTCAGCTGCGAGCGGCGGCGCGCATGGCATCGAGCGAGGGCTCGCGCCCGGTCCAGATCCGCAGCGAGTGAGCGCCCTGGCGGACCAGAACCTCGATCCCGTCGATCACGGTCGCGCCGCCGGCCGAGGCCGCCGCGAGCAGCTCGGTCGGGGCGTCGGCGTAGACCATGTCGACTACCGTCTGGCCGGCCGCGAACCCGTCCGCGCGCAGCGGCAGCTCGTCGAAGGCCGACTCCCCCTGCAGCCCGACGGCGGTCGCGTTGACGATCAGATCGAACTCGCCCTGGTCGAGCTCCTCGACCGGCTGCCCGCCGAGCTCCTCGCAGAGATTCGCCGAGCGCAGCGCGGTGCGGTTCCAGACGGCGACCTCGGCGCCCTCGCGGACGAGAGCCCAGACGACGGCGCGCGCGGCGCCGCCGGCTCCGAGGACCAGCGCACGGCTCCCCTCGGGACTGTTCGCCAACGAGTCGAGAACCGCCGGGGCGTCGGTGTTGTCGGCGCTGACCTCGCCGCCGAGGAAGCTGAGGGTGTTGGCGGCGCCGATCTCGCGAGCCGTCTCGGAGGGGTTGTCGGCGACGGTCAGCGCCGCGCCCTTGTGGGGGACGGTGACGTTCACGCCGGCGAAGCCCTGGCCGGGCATGGTGTGAACCAGCGCCTCGAACTCGTCGGGGGCGACGTCGATCGCCTCATAGGTCCAGTCGGCCGCGAGCCCGAGGTCGGCGAGCGCGGCGGCGTGCATCGCCGGCGAGCGCGAGTGCGCGACGGGATGTCCGAGCACCGCTAGGCGCGGCATCGCCAGGTCATTCCCCGCATGTCGTCGGCGACTTCCCGCCGGCCGCTTCGCGGGCTTCGTTGTAGCGGGCGACATCGGCTTCGAATTCGGCGTAGCTCGAGGAGAAGGCGTGTTCGCCGCAGGTCCCCGGCTTGACGACGTAGTAGAGGTAGTCGACCTTGGCCGGGTGCGCGGCGGCTTCGATCGAGGCGAGGCCGGGGTTGGCGATCGGCCCGGGCGGAAGGCCGGAGTTGACGCGCGTGTTGTAGGGGGAGTCGGCGGTCAGTTCGGACTCGGTCAACGGCTCGGTGTAGTTGTTGTTCGCGAAGCGGATCGTCGCGTCGATGCCGAGTGGGATCTGCTCCCGGAGCCGGTTGTAGATCACCGCCGAGATCAGCTTCCGCTCGCTTTCCAATTGCGCCTCCTTCTCGATCATCGAGGCGATCGTTACGACGTCGTAGATGGTCAGGTTCTTCGACTTCGCGTATGACATATCGACGCCGGCGATCCGCCGCTTGAAGTCCTGAAGTTGATCGCGGACGAGATCGGAGACCGGCGCCTGCGCATCGAGTTCGAAGGTGTCGGGAAAGAGGAAGCCTTCAAGGTTCTTGGCGTCCTTGCCGCCGTATTCGGCCGGGCTCAGGTAGGGCGAGCGGATGCTCGCCTTCTCGTAGTTGCCGCGCAGCTTCAGTTCGCGGGCCAGTTCGGCGGTCTGAGCGCGGCTGTAGCCCTCCGGGATCGTCACCGTGATCGTTCGCAGCGGTTCCGGTGGCGGCGGTTCGTCACGGGTCAGGTAGGCGTAGGCGACGACGCCGAGGCCGATCGCCGCGAGCACCGCGATCGCCGCCAGCAGGATCCCCCATCGGCTGCGCCTCGGACGGCGGGGGCCCGCCGCCGGCGGCGGCGGCAACGGTGGCTCCTCACCCCAGAACTCCTCCTCGGGGCTCTTCGGCGGCTCCTGTGGCGGCTGTGTCGCGATCGGCTCCGGGGCAGCCTTGAGCTCCTCCTTCGCCCTCGCCTTCTCCTCCCGCTTCCGCCGCCGCGCCTCGCGCTCCCGCCGCCGCTTCTCGCGACCCGCAGCCGCCGGGTCGTCGCCGGCGAAGGGGTCGTCGCTGCGCCGCTCGTCACTCATCGTCGGTGTCCTGGGCGGCCAGGTAGGCCTGAAGCAGGTGGGCGGCCGCGAGCGAGTCCGAGGCGGCGCTCGCGCCCTCGCGACGGCTGGCCTCGGCCATCCGCGTCGTCAGCCGCTCGTCGTAGGTCTCGACGGGGATCTCGAGCATTGCCTCGAGTTCGCCGCAGAAGGTTCGGGTCAGGGCCGCCTGGGTCCCCTCGGTTCCGTTCAGGTGAAGCGGCAGGCCGACCACCACGCGCTCGACGTCGTACTCGGCGACGAGCTCGGCGACCGCCCGCGGGTGCGGCGGTTCGATCACGGGCAGCGGGGTTGCCAGCGTCCCGCTCGGATCGGACAGGGCGCAGCCGATGCGCGCCGTGCCGTGGTCGAGGGCGAGCACGCGCACCGCTACCCCAGAGCCCGCTCGATCGCCGCCCGGGCGGCGGCGAGGGCGTCGTCGAGCTTCGCCGGCTCGCGCCCGCCGGCCTGCGCCATGCCCTCGCGCCCGCCGCCGCCGCCGCCGACTACCGGCGCCGCCTCGCCGACGACGTCCGCGGCCGAGACGCCGCGGGCGATCGCCGGTTTCGAGACCAGCGCGACCAGCGCGACCTTCTCCCCCTCGGCGCCGCCGAGGACGACGGCCGACTCGTCACCAAGCCTGCCCTGGATGCGCGAGGCGAGGTCGAGCAGCGCCCGCTGGTCGGCGATCGGCGCCCGCCCGGCGACGATCTCGAGCCCGTCGAGCTCGGAAGCGTCGCCCGCCAGGCGCTCGGCCGCCTCGCCGAGCCGCTCCCTTGCGGCCCGCTTGGCGCCCTCGCCGGCCTCCCGCAGCCGCTCCGCGGCGCGGCGGGCGCCGGTGAGCGGGTCCTGCGGCGCGCCGAGCAGCTCGCCGATCTCCAGCAGCCGCTCCTCGCGCTCGCGGAACCAGTCGATCGCAGCCGGGCCACTCAACGCCTCGATCCGGCGCACGTTGGCGGCGCTCGAGCCCTCTGACGCGATCTTGAAGATCCCGATCTCGGCCGTGTTGGCGACGTGGGTCCCGCCGCAGAGCTCGCGCGAGACCCCGTCGACCTCGACGACTCTCACCCACTCGCCGTATTTCTCGCCGAACAGGGCCATCGCCCCGAGCCGTTCCGCCTCGGGCCGCTCCATCTCCAGCCAGCGGACGGGCCGGCTGGCCTTGATCCACTCGTTGACGCGGTCCTCGATCGCCGCGATCTCCCCGCCCTCGAGGGCCCTGCCGTGGGTGAAGTCGAACCTCAGCTTGTCGGGGCGGACCGCGGAGCCGGCCTGGCGGACGTGGTCGCCGAGGCGCTCGCGCAGCGCCGCGTGAAGGAGATGGGTCGCGGTGTGGTTCCGCATCGTCGCGTGCCGGGTCTCATGGTCGACCTGGGCCTCCACCGCCCGTCCCGCCTCGGGCGCCGGGCCCTCGGCGGCGACCTCGATCGCCTGGTCGTCTCCGACGCGGTAGACGTCGACCACCCTGGCCTCGCCGCCATCCCAGCGGAGGACGCCCGAGTCGGCGACCTGGCCGCCGCCCTCGGCGTAGAAAGGGCTCTCCTCGAGCTTGACCAGCGCCCCCCCGTTCTCGCCGGCGACCGCCGCGATGCCGGTGGTCGCCCGCAGCGTCTCGTAGCCGACGAACCTGGTCGCCGCGCTCTCGGAGGCGAACGCGATCACGCGCTCGTGGCGGTCCTCGGAACCGTGCGCGGTCGCGGCGCCGGTCCGCGCTCGCTCGCGCTGCTCCTCCATCAGCTCCTCGAAGCCGCTGTCGTCGACGGCCAGGCCCTGCTCGGCGAGCAGCTCCTTGGTCAGGTCGAAGGGGAAGCCGTAGGTGTCGTGGAGCTTGAAGGCGTCGGCGGCATCGATCCAGGAGGTCCCTTCCTCCTTCGCCGCCTCGATCAGCTGCTCGAGCAGCTCGGTCCCGCGCTCGAGCGTGCGGCCGAAGCTCTCCTCCTCGTCCCCGACCCAGCGGGCGATCGTCGCGCGTTCGGCCTCGAGCTCCGGGTAGGCCCCGGACATGATCTCGATCGTCCGCTCGGCGAAGCGGCCCAGCCAGGGCGCCTCGAGGCCGAGCGTGCGGCCCTGCTGGATCGCACGGCGCATGATCCGCCGCAGGATGTAGCCGCGGTCTTCGTTCGAAGGGACGACGCCGTCGGCGATCAGGAAGGCGGATCCGCGAGTGTGGTCGGCGACGATCCGCATCGCCCTCGTGATCGGCCCGCCCTCTGAGTAGGAGTGGCCCGAGAGCTCCTCGGCGAGGTCGATCAGCGGCCGGATCAGGTCGGTCTCGAAGACCGACGGGGCGTCCTGGAGGATCGCCGCCATCCGGTCGAGGCCCATTCCGGTGTCGATGTTGCGCGTCGGCAGCTCGGTCACCGCCCCGTCAGCGGCCAGGTCGTAGGTCATGAAGACGTGGTTCCAGAACTCGAGGAAGCGGTCGGTGTCGTCGCCGGGGCGCTCGTCGGGGCCGCCGAACTCCTCTCCGCGATCGAGATAGAGCTCGGAGCACGGCCCGCAGGGGCCGGTCGGGCCGGCCTGCCAGAAATTGTCGGCGCGGCCGAGGAGCACGATTCGCTCCTCCGGCACCCCGACCGACCTCCAGACCTCGATCGCCTCCTCGTCGGGGCCGAGGCCGAGCTCCTCGTCGCCGCCGAAGACCGTCACCCAGATCAGGTCCGGGTTCATCCCGAAGCCCTCGGTCGAGAGCTGCCATCCCCAGGGGATCGACTCGGCCTTGAAGTAATCGCCAAAGCTCCAGTTGCCGAGCATCTCGAAGAAGGTGAGGTGGCGGGCGGTGTTGCCGACCTCCTCGATGTCGGTCGTGCGGAAGCATTTCTGGACGTCGGTAAGGCGCGGCGCCGGCGGCTGCTCGCGGCCGAGGAAGTAGGGCTTGAACGGCTGCATGCCTGCGGTCGTTAGCAGCACCGAGGGGTCATGCACCGAGGGGACGAGGGAGGCCGACGGCACGATCCGATGGTCCCGCTCTGCGAAGAACGAGAGGTAGGTGTCGCGTATCTCCTGCGCCTTCATCGGGGTGGGAGCCTATTCCGCCCTTTAGGCGATCGTGCCGTGGCCGACGACCGCGTCCTGGCGGAGGAGAACGGCGGTCTGGCCGGGGGCGACGGCGTCGAACGGCTCCCCCAGCTCGACCTCGAGGCTGGCGTGCGTGCCGGCGGCTCCCGCGACGGTGGCGGGCACCGCGGCGGAGCGGTAGCGGAGGCGGACCGAGTCGACCTCTCCCCCGTCGCGATGCAGCACCGCATCGCGGACCGTCACCCGGGTCGCGGCGAGCTCGGAACGGGTGCCGACGGTGATCGTGTTGTCGGCCGCGTCCTTGGCGGTGACATAGAGAGGCTCGGGCGCCGAGACGCCGATGCCGCGTCGCTGACCGACCGTGAAGTTGTGGTGGCCGCGGTGGCGTCCGATCACCCTGCCGGCACGGTCCAGCACCCTGCCCTCGCGGTCGTGGAGGTCGCCGTGGCGGCGGAGGAACCGCCGCTGGCCCTGGCCGGCCAGGAAGCAGAGGTCCTGGCTCTCCGGCTTGCGGGCGATCGAGAGCCCGTGACGGGCGGCGATCTCGCGCACTTGAGGCTTGGTCAGCTCGGTCAGCGGGAACCCGAGACGGGGCAGCATCGACGGCGGCAGGCCGGCGAGCATGTAGCTCTGGTCCTTGGCCGCGTCCGAGGCGGCGGCGAGCAGCGGCCCCTGCCCGTCGGCGACGATTCGCGCGTAGTGGCCGGTGACCAGGCGCTCGGCGCCGAGGCGCTCGGCGAGGTCGGCCATCGCCGCCAGCCGGACCTCGCCGTTGCAGACGATGCAGGGGTTCGGCGTCGCTCCCTCGGCGTGGCCGGAGAGATAGGAGCCGACCACACGGCGGCGGAAGTCGTCCTCGAGATCGAGAGTGACGTGGGGAATGTCGATCGAGTGGGCGACCGCGCGCGCGCCGAGCACCGCCTCCGGCGAGCAGCAGGCCTTGGCGCCGTCGGTCTCCTGGTCGGCCCAGAGCTTGACGGTGATGCCGACGACCTCAACCCCCCGCTCGCGTTCGAGCAGGGCGGCGACGGCGCTGTCGACCCCGCCCGACATCGCGACCGCCACCCGTCCCTCCAGAGCCGCGGCAAGGCGCTCCTCGCTCGCCGCCGCACAGGCCAGCGCCCGGTGCAGAGCGTCGGCCGCGAGTTGCGCCGCGTGGCGCTTCGCCGGGGTGAGTCCCCCGACCGCCTCATCGACGTCGTCGGTCCCGATCCGAGCCGCGTCGAGGACAGCCTCGCCGTCGACCATCTCGGCGACCGCGGCGACCGCCGCCCGGGTCGCCCCGCACCCCTCGGCGTCGAATGTGACCGCGTCGACGATGGCGCCGGAGATGACGAGGGAGATCCGCGCCAGGTCGCCGCAGGCGGCTCCACCCGCAGCGCCCGTGAAGGCGCCGTCGTCCGCCGGGCCGCGGCGCGTCTCGTCTCGCAGGAAATGCTCGAAGAGCTCGGTGCTCATGCCCTAAGGGTAGAAGTCGCCGCATCGGCGAGCAGCTCGCGGATATCGGCGGCGACCGATTCGGGCGCGTCGCTGAGCTGGAGCCAGGTCACTCGGACGGTGCGCCAGCCGTCGAGGAGGAGCCTTCGGTCGCGTTCGCGATCGCGCTCGAACGCCCGCGGGGTCCCGTGTGCCGCCCGCCCGTCGAGCTCGACGATCAGCTTCTCGCGTTCCCACATTGCATCGGGCTTCACGAAGCGACCCCGAACCGCGAGGTCTGCGTTGAAACGCGGCTTTGGCAACCCATGGGACGCGACCAGCTCGGTGAAGGCGGCCTCGAAATCGTTGGCGGCCACCCCCCGACCGGCAACCAAGTCTCCAAGAATGCGCCGCAGTACGGCCGTGCCCCGTCGCCTCGGGTAACGGCTCAGCAGCTCTGGGATCGACGTTGGGCTTCTCAGCTCCCGCACTTCTGCCTCGTTGATCGCCCGCTCGAGCCCGGTTCGGTCGAGGAGGCCGCCGAGGTCGAGGAGCGTCCGCGAGACGGAGGTCACTGGGATCCCGTCGAGAACGGCGCGCTCATCTTCCGGCAGGGCGCTGACGTGGACGATCACGCCAGCCGGCGATCGCCAGCCCCGCTGCCGGGTTACCTCGATTCTGCCTCTTCTCGGGGGAATCAACCCCCATGCTTCGGCTGCCGACACATGACTGAGGGCGGCCGCGGTGGCCAACGTCGCGGCCAACCATCGGCCCTCCCTGCTCAGGTGGCAGTGTCCGACCGCATAAACCCCGCGATGGACGCGGTGCAGGATGCCTCGCCGTACGCGACCTCTGACCCGGTCGCGGCTGATTCCGAGATCGGCCAGTTGATCCAGGCTGACGATCCCGTACTGCGAGCGGGCCAGGTCGCCGATCGCCCGATCGATGGCGATTCGGGAACCGGTCTCGGAAGTGCTCCCGTTTTCGCGAGACCTCCCTTGTGCGTCGATATGACGCATAACGGAGGCTCGCTCGGCTGGATTCCGCTCGGTTCGGGCACTGGCCGGACAATCGCCGAGCGAAGCGCGCGAGGGGCGCGCGGAAGATGGCGAGAGGATGAAAGAGGCTCCAACCCGCCGTTGCCGCCTCTGGCTTTGATCCCT
>DASXBC010000096.1:0-2100 GCA_036406355.1 Solirubrobacterales bacterium
CGGGCGGAGGGCCGGGACGTCGCGGCCCTGGTGGTGGGCGACGGGCGGGCCCGGCCGGCGCTGGAGGCCCTCGCGGAAGAGCTCGAGCTGGGTTCCGCGGCCGTCTTCGCCGGGCGCGTCGAGCAGCCGGAGGTGCCCGCCCACTACGGGCTGCTCGACCTGTTCGCGCTTCCGCGGCGCGACCTCGAGGTCTGCCGCGAGGTCACCCCGCTGAAGCCGTTCGAGGCGCTGGCGACGGGGACGCCGCTCCTGGTCAGCGACCTCCCGGCGCTGGCCGAGATCGTCGCCACCTCGGGTGGCGGGCGGACCGTGGAGCCCGAGTCGCCCGAGGCGCTAGCGGCGGCCATCCTCGAGCTCGAGGCCGAGCGCGGCGAGCGCGCCCGCCTCCAGGCCGCCGCCGTCGAGTACGCCGTCGCCACCAACAGCCGAGCGCACGCTGCGTGCTCGCTCCGCGCGAGCTTCGACGCCCTGTCTACCCTCCGCCGGCCTTGACCCTGCCGCTGTTCGCCAGCCGAGCCGCGATCGAGCCGCTGCTGCCCGAGATCGCAGAGCGCCAGCGGGCCGTCCTGGAGAGCGGCCGCTACGTCCTCGGGCCGGAGGTCGAGGCGTTCGAGTCCGAGTTCGCCGCCTTCGCCGGCGCGGCGCACTGCGTCGGCGTGGCCGACGGCACCGACGCTCTCCTGATCGGGCTGCGCGCGCTCGGCGTCGGCCCCGGCGACGAGGTGGTGGTGCCCGCCTTCACCTTCTTCGCCACCGCGGAGGCGGTCGTGCAGCTCGGAGCGGTCCCGGTCTTCTGCGACGTCGACCCCGAGACCTGGTCCATGACCGCGGCGACCGCCGAGCCGGCGATCACCGAGCGAACCCGAGCGCTGGTCCCGGTCCACATCTTCGGCAACCCGGCGCCGGTGCCCGAGTTGATGGAGCTGGCGAAGGGGAGAGGCATCCGCGTGCTCGAGGACGCCGCCCAGGCGCACGGCGCCGAGCTCGGCGGGCGGATGGCCGGAGCCCTGGGCGACGCCGCCGCCTTCAGCTTCTTCCCATCGAAGAACCTGGGCGGCTTCGGCGACGGCGGGGCGCTGACGACCGATGACGCGGAGGTCGCGGAGGCCGCCCGGCTGCTCCGCACCCGCGGCTCCAAGGACAAGCGCACCTTCACCGAGGTCGGCTACAACTCGCGCCTCGACGAGCTCCAGGCGACGGGGCTTCGGGTGCTGCTACCTCATCTCTCCGAATGGGTGGAGGCGCGGAGGTCCGCGGCGGGGGCCTACCGCCAGGCCGGTCTCGGAGACCTCGCCCAGATGCAGGCGGAGACGCCGGACGGGCGCTCGGCGTGGCACATCCTTGCGATCGCCTCGCCGGACCGCGACCGCCTCGCGGCGGCACTGGCCGAGGCGGACATCCAGGCCCGCCCCTACTACGAGACCCCGCTCTACCGCCAGCCGGCGCTGGAGCAGTGGGCGCCCGCCGAACCACTCACCGAAACCGAGCGAATCTGTGCGGGGATCCTGGCGCTGCCGATGGGCTCGGCCCTGCCCAAGGGTGCGCCGGCGCGGGTCGTGGACGCGATCCGCACCGCCAAATAACGCGAACGTCCCGGAGCTTTCGCTGGGCGCAAGCTGTGGGACGTTCGGCAGGGGCTCTATCCGCGAACGTCCCGGAGTTTGCGCTGACCGAGAACTCCGGGACGTTCGCGCAGAGGTTGGGGCTACCGCCAGCGCTCGAGCAGCTCGTCCTCGCCCACGTCCCGCAGCTCGCGCGCCGGGACGCCGGCGAACACCTTGCGGTCTGGGACGTCATCGACCACGACCGCGCCCGCGCCGACCACCGCCTCCTCGCCGATCTCGACGCCGGGGAGGATGACCGCGCCGCCCCCGATCCGGCAGGCCCGCCGGAGGGTGGGGCCGTCCGGGGATTCGCCCGCCTCGTGGCGGCCCATCGTCCGGTCGTTGGTGAGGACCACGCCGGGGCCGAGGAAGGCGTCGTCCTCGATCGAGCTGCCCGCTGTGACGTAGCAGTTGCTCTGCACCTTGACCCGGGCGCCGATCGTGACGTCGTTGTCGACCGCCGTGCCGCGGCCGATCACGGACTCGGCGCCGATCC